>NZ_JBPMMS010000036.1:0-90032 GCF_054025815.1 Desulfolithobacter sp.
ATTCCGAACACGGAAGTTAAGCTCCTCAGCGCCGATGGTACTGCGTGGGAGACTGCGTGGGAGAGTAGGTCGCCGCCGATCTTTTTATTAAAAAACCCCTGTCAGATTACTCTGGCAGGGGTTTTTCGCATTTAGAGAACCTGGCTTGGCTGTCGGCAACACCGGCACAGGAGCTCACAGGGACTTAAGTGCCCTCCCCCCTACCTCCTCGATGACCCGTTTGACCTCCTGGCCAAACTGTTCAGCGGTGAAGGGTTTGGCAAGGTAACCGTCAATTCCCATTTCCCTGGATGATTTGGCGGTCACGTGTTCGGAATATCCTGTACAGAGCAGGACCGGCATCTCCGGACGCAGCGCCCGCACCTCTTTAATCAACTGCAAGCCTGTCATCTCGGGCATGGCCATGTCGGTCACCAGGAGATCAAAGGCATGAATGTCTTTCCTGACCTTTTCAAGGGCCTCCACACTGGAGGTAAAGCTGGTTACAACGTAACCCGCCTTTTCCAGTACCTGTACCTCGTAATCAACAACCTGCCGTTCATCATCCACCAGCAGCACGCGCCCTTCCCCCTCAGGTACCCCATTGATCCGGCTGGGAGTATCAACATCGGTTTTCTCCACCTGCGGCAGATAAACCGAAAAGCAGCTCCCCTTGCCCGGCGTCGAGGTCACGGTCACTGCCCCGCCATGATCGTTGACAATGCCATGGACCACAGACAATCCCAGTCCGGTTCCTTCATCCTTTTTCTTGGTGGTAAAATATGGCTCAAAAATCCGGCTCATGAATTCCGGCGCTATGCCGTTGCCATTATCCTCCACCTGAAGACAAACATAGTCGCCCTGACTCAAATTTCCGATATTAACCCCTTCCCGCGGTCCGAGGGTCACATTGTGCAGGCCTACCCGGATCGTACCCCGTTCCCTGTCGATGGCCTGGTAGGCATTGGTACAGAGGTTCATGATAACCTGATGCATCTGGGTGGGATCGACCCGGACATATGCTGACGAGGCAATATCGGTTATGATCTCGATGTTGGCGGGCAGGCTGGCCCTGAGCAACTTAAGCACCTCTTTAACAATGAGGGAAAGCTGCAGGGATGACACGGTTTTTTCAGTCTGCCGGGAAAAAGTCAGTATCTGCTCAATCAATTTCCCTGCACGATCAGCGCCTTTAACGATCTCCTCCATATTGGCCCGAAGAAGTGGATCTTCCACCGCCCGCATCAGCGACAGCTCGGCAAATCCCATGATAGCAGTCAGGATATTGTTGAAATCATGGGCTATCCCTCCGGCCAGAGTGCCAATAGCCTGCATCTTTTGTGCCTGCCGCACCTGGTGTTCCAGGGCCACCTGCTCTGTAATATCTCTTTTTACGGCCACAAAATGATGAATCCGGCCATTGCCGTCCTTGACCGGGGTGATTGTAGCCTCCTCTTCAAGCAGGGTCCCGTCTTTACGCCGGTTGATAAATCGTCCCTGCCAGGTGGAACCTGAACTTATCTCGTCCCACATCATCTTGTAATAGTATTTTTCCTGCTTACCGGCATTGAGGATGCGGGGGTTCTCGCCCGCCAGCTCCTCCAGGGTATAGCCGGTCTGTTGCTCAAAAGCGGGATTGACATACTCTATATGGCCTTCCACATCGGTGATAATCACGGACTCGGCGGCCTGCTCCACAGCAGTGGCCAACAGGCGTCTGCGCTCCTCCATCAGCAATCGTCTGCGGATATCGTGGTACACCACCTGAATCATTCTCCGCGAGCCCACGACTGTGGTGCTGGCACTGATTTCCACCGGAATATGGTCTCCATCTGCACTCTGAAGAAAAAGCTCATGTTTGCCGAGAACTTCGGTGAACCCCCGACCGCTCCTGTAGAGATCATGATAGAGGTGATTGTCTTCCGGCGGATGGAACTCATGGAGATGCATGCCAACAAGGTCGCGGACCTCTCTGCCAAGCAGCTTGGACGCCTTTCTGTTGACCTCGGTGACCAGCCCGGTCTCGGCATCGGCAATCACGATTGCGTCCTGAGCGGTCTCCATCAGGGAGCGGTACTGCTGTGTAGACTCCAAGTAACGCCTTTCGATCTCCTTTTGCAGGGAAATATCGGTTATAGAGACCAGTGCCATGTGTGAATCAGGCCCGGACAGGGTATCTATATTGAGAATGGTACTGATATTGCGGCCGGAAAGGGTGGAACACTGGGCCTCGATTGAAAAATGTCGTCTGCCGGCAAACAGGGCCGAAAAGGCGGCTCCCAGGGCTTCCCTGGTGGACTTGGTTATTATCCTCCGGATGCGACGGACAAATTCCTCCATGCTGGCAACCTCGAACAGGTCCAGAGTGGCCTGATTGACATCGAGGACCCTGATCGCAGCCAAAGCCTGGTCGATAAAATCAGGATTACGGCGGAAATAGTCATCAAGCTCTGTGACACCCTGTTTCCGTAACTCAGAAAACAGGCTTGTCAGACGGGAGAAATCACTGAGCCACAGGGAGATACTGGAGTTACGAAAAATGGACCTGAAGCGCTCCTCGCTCAATTCGAGCTTGGCGTCCACCTTCTGGCGCTTGGCTATATCAATGCGCACGGTCTCCAACAGGAGGCGTGTGTCATATTGCTGGGTGAGACGCCGGGAAAGATAGAGCAGCAAACGGGTTTCCCGGCTGGACCACGAATTGTTCTGACGACTCTTTTCAAGCAAGAGCACCCGGGGACGATCATATCTGGTCGGCAGAACGGCAGCCATGAAGGTGCTGGAGCCTAATACCTCCTCCAGGTAGGGGCCTGCCTGGCTGCCTGGCTCCAGATACATCACGCCTCGGGAAGAACTCAGCAGTTGACGCAAGAGCGCTGCCACCGGCTCAGAAACCACAAGTGTGTCATCGTTCCCGGAAGAGGTAGAATCCTGAGAATCGGATATGAAGGTCCTGGTAACCAGGTAGGGAACCTGTGGATCACAGGGGAAGAGAACATGAACGCTGCTGAGAGAAAAAATAGCGGAAAGTTCCCTGACCGCCAGATCGAGCAAAAGCTCCTTAGAATCCGTCGAATCCAGGACGACATCAAAATTTTCCAGAATATCAATAATATGATTGTCCATGGACGACAGCGATGAGCACCCAGCCAGAAGAAAATCAGGTTGATCTATTTTTTCAGACCATCCTTTATATCATAACTGTTCGCATCATGCGACCGACATTTATGCGTTCTTCACATGCCACAATGTCAGCCCCAACTCTCGGGTGAACCACACGAATGCAGATCTGGTGTACCGGTTTCAGGAGACCGCAGGAACCTGTCCGCGAAAAAGAACTTTTTGGGATGTGGTCCTCAGTCGGTAACAGGGGTCTTGGTATGTCCGTTCTCTTTATAATTGCGTCCGAAAAGACTGCTGACCCTGGCCAGATCCTCGGAAGAGCCCATCAGATAAAGGACATCATCGGCATACAAAGGCATGTCCACCTCTGGATTGGGAAAAGTCTGGGATCCCCGGCGAACCGCAAGGACGGTCACGCCGAACTTTTTACGCAGATCCAGATCAGCGAGGGATTTCCCCACCATGGAAGATCCCTCCTCGATGCGCATGGAAGAGACTTCCACGTCGGGAAGATGCAGGTCTGAACCGGAAAACAGAGAGGACTGCTCCGCCAGACTCCGAAACATCTCATAGCCATCAGAGCGAAGCTGGGTGACCATGGTATCGATCTCGTCTCTGGGAATGAGATATTTGGCCAACACCCGGGAAAATATCTCCACCGATGTTTCAAACTCCTCAGGGATAACCTCGTTGGCTCCCAGCTCGTAAAGAGGCTGCATTTCCGAGAGATACCTGGTCCTGACAATGAGATGGGCCTTGCGCGTCACCCTGCGGACATTTTCGGTGATGGCCCGGGTGGCAGCAGGATCATTGATGGCGACCACCACCACGGTGGCATCCTCGACCCCAGCATGACGGAGCACCTCCTCATGAATGGCATCGCCGTAGAAAATCGGCTCTCCCTTCTTTCTTTCCTTTTTCACTGTATCCGGAGACATCTCTATGATGACATAGGGAATATTGATCATCTTCGCCGCCCGGGCCAGGTTGCGACCATTGAGGCCAAAACCGATAATGACCATATGCTGGCTCAATTTGGGGAGTGGTTTCTGCTCGGGCATCGGCCAGAGACCGGTCTTCAGGCGTACCGGCACCGGCAGCCGGAGAATCTGATCAGCAAGACGGGGTGCCAAAACAATGATGAAAGGCGTGGCGGCCATGGTCAACACTGCCACTGAAAGAAAAAGCTGGTAGTGACTGGAAAGAAGTCCGTGCTCCAGGCCGGTCTTGGAGAGGATAAAGGAAAACTCTCCCACCTGGGATATGGCCAGGCCGGCCAAAACTGAGGACCTCAAAGGAAGACCAAGCAGAATGGCCCCGCCGGTAGCGATGACGGTTTTGAGAAGCAGGACTCCGGCCGAGACAAGAAGGATGGTTACGGGATGGCTGAGCAGGTAACCGGTATCCAGAAGCATACCGATAGAGATAAAGAAAAAACTGGTGAATACGTTGCGAAACGGGAGAATGTTTCCCAAAGCCTGATGGCTGTATTCTGACTCAGAAATGATCAATCCGGCAATAAAGGCGCCAAGGGCGAGAGAAAGGCCGGCATAGGAGGTAAGCCAGGCAATGGTGAAGCATATGGTCACTACACTGAGAAGAAAAAGCTCCTTACTGCGGGTCCGGGCGACCTGATGCAGGAGCCAGGGCATGAGATACCGGGCAGCCACCAGAATCAGACCTAAAATGGCGACACTCTTGACGAGAAACAGTAACAGAGAGTCGCTGCCCGCTTCGGGCTGGCTGCCAGCCAGCAGGGGCGTTACCAGAATCATCGGTACAATAACGACATCCTGAAACAGAAGGATTCCCAGGTCGGTGCGGCCGTGGGGAGTGTCCACCTCAGCCCTTTCCTGGATCATCCGCAGCACAATGGCGGTACTGGAGAGCGAAATCAGGAAGCCGTAGAAGATAGCCTCGGCCGGGGACAGGCCGACCATCCTGACGACGAGATAGACCGCAAGAATGGTCAGGCCGACCTGGAATGAGCCTCCGATCAAAGCCTGTTTCTTGATTTCAATGAGTTTCTTGAATGAAAACTCGATTCCGATGGTAAAAAGAAGGAGAATAACCCCGATCTCGGCCAGTGCCTCAACCTCATGGACGGCACCGACCAGACCAAAACCGTGGGGACCGGCCAGGGTCCCGGTCAGCAGAAGGCCGACCACCGGTGGTAGCCGAAGGAAATGAAAGAGCAGCAGAACAAAGACCGAGAGCCCGAATATGATGACAATATCAGTGAGCAGAGGAAGTTCCATAACCTGAACCATGTTTTCCTGTCGTCAGGACAGATGGGATGCGGAGAGGACGCCTGGCGTCCGCAAAAAGCGGGACTTGTAAAGGGTATTTCAGGTTATTCTACATGATGGTTTCATAAAAAGTCCATCACACTTTAAAAATCTAACCACAGATAGCGAGCGAAGCGAGACCTTGGAAAATACGATACACAGGTAAGCCAACGGAGTGAGACTCCGAGGCGTAGAGGTGTCGGCAAAGCGGAGACATACATGAAGTGCTTGAGCATTGGCCGTACCCGCCTCAACGCAGTAGATCGGACTTTTGCGACACCATCCAGCATGGTCGTCAGCCGGAAAGCGAGGAAAACATACCACTGCGGCGGGATGGGCACAGGAAAACGAGGATCGACAGTGGTTAAATCGGCGTTCTCGGCAACGCCAAAAAGAGATGATATTACCACCGAAACTCAGCTATGGCAGGCAAAGGCTACCATAACCCTGCCCTGGATAAACTATTTGCCAGAGAGTACCAGTGGGAGGCCACTTATTTGACCGTCTCCGTAAAAACCCTGCTGTCACCTTCCGGTCCAGCTATTTTTTGAATTTTGGCGGTAATCACAAAACATAACGATTTTCCAACTTGTTAACCGTAGCTGTGCAGACCGGAAAGCAGATAGTTGACCCCGTAATAGGTGAACATTACCGAGACGAAACCGATGATGGAAAACCAGGAGATTTTCCTGCCACCCCAACCCCTGGTAAAGCGGGCATGCAGGGCTGCAGCATAGATGAACCAGGTAATAAGTGACCACGTCTCCTTGGGATCCCAGCTCCAGTAGGTTCCCCAGGCCGAATTAGCCCACACGGCCCCGGTTATAATGCCGGCGCTGAGCCAGAGAAAACCGAACAGCAGCGTCTTGTGCATGATGTCATCAAGAACGGCAAGATCCGGAAGCTGATCCAGGAGAGGACTGGAGACGCCGCTGTTTTTCTTCCTGTATTTCAACAGGTATACCACCCCAAATCCGCAGGCAACCGCAAAGGCGGCATACCCAATGAAACAGGTGACCACATGGGCGATCAGCCAGTTACTCTGCAGGGCCGGAACCAATGGCCGAATGGCTGGATTTTTAAGCTCCGCCAGGATCATGGCCAGAGCGGCAAAAGGCATGGCAAAAGCACCGAGATATCGGTTTTTATACAGGTATTCCAGTCCCAGGTAAAACACGGCAATGGACCAGGAAAAAAAGACCAGCGACTCATACATGTTGGAGAGCGGCGCATACCCTATTCCCATCTGGTGGGATTCGACCCACCGCAGTATAATTCCGCCTGTATTGACGGCCAGGGCGACAGCAGTGGCCGCAGTGGCCACAAGACCGAGTCGCGGTACCCGAAAAACAAAGAGGGCAATATAGATAACGGCAGAGACAAGGTAGGCAAATGTCGTGATGCCAAGCAACAGTGAACTGTCCATAACACAATAACCTCTCAGGTATTTCCCGCCTGAAGATGACGACAGGCTGATTACTACCGGTGACAACGTCGCAGGTGAGCTGGCCTCCCGCGACGGATTAAAACTTAGGCAACGCGCAATAGAAATATACTATTATTTTCCTTTACCTAAAAGACATACCCGAATCTTTGACCACACCCACACCGAACTTCAAACAATTTTCCCCAGATTTACCTGCTTTATCAGGTAATAATCTTATTACAATACAGGACCTCCCATGACATCCTACTTTACAGAATACCACACAATTATACTTGCAACAAACAAAAAAAGACGATATCTTTGTTTTTAAAAAACAAAAGGTGCTCTATGGAATGGCTTAACTACCATCACCTCTACTACTTCTGGTCCGTGGCCAGGGAAGAAAGTGTCAGCAGAGCCAGTGAACGACTCGGCCTGGCTCCCTCGACCATCAGTGTTCAGGTGAGCAAGCTTGAGGAGGCCCTGGGCGGCAAGCTCTTCCGCCGTGTCGGCCGCAACCTGGAACTGACAGAGATGGGCAGGGTTGTCTACCGTTACGCGGAAGAAATCTTTGTCCTTGGCAGGGAAATGATGGATACAGTGCGGGGACACGTCGTCTCGGGCCCCCTGCGACTGGTGGTCGGTGTTATCGATGCCCTTCCCAAGCTGGTGGTCCGCAAACTTCTGACACCAGCCCTCGAGCTTCCGGAACAGATCCGTCTCATTTGCCACGAAGGCAAGGAGGAGCAACTCCTGGCCGAACTTTCCGTCCATGGTCTGGACATCGTCCTGACCGATACCCCGATCAAATCAGGGCTCAGCGTCAAAGCTTACAGCCATTTGCTCGGAGAATGCGGGGTCAGCTTCTTTGCCGTTGAACCACTGGCCGCCAAGGTACGCCGGAACTTCCCCCAATCCTTAAACGGAATGCCCATGCTCCTGCCCTGCCCCATGTCCGCTCTCCGCGGTTCCCTGGACCAGTGGTTCGATGCCCGGGGCATCCATCCGAAAATCGTGGGTGAATTTGATGACCAGGCTCTGCTCAAGGTCTTCGGCCAGACCGGAGACGGAATTTTCGCGGCTCCTTCCGTAATCGAGAAAGAGGTGGTGCAGCTTCACGATGTAACGGTAGTGGGTCGCAGCGACGCGGTCAGAGAGCAGTTCTATGCCATTTCCGTGGAGCGGATCATCAAGCATCCTGCAGTGGCCGCCATTCAAAAAGCCGCCAGCAGCTCTATCTTTACCTGAGCAGACAGATTCAGCCAGATGCCTAAACAGAAACGATTTTCTGCCCTGCCTGTTACAGCAGATACACTCCCTCCCCCAATCCCGCCGCAACGGTTGAAAAGGCTTTCACCAGCAAGGAAACCAAAGATTACATCAAAAGGGGCCCCCTGCTCCATCCCGGCCTGGAATACCATGCGCCTGATTATCGCTGGACAAGTTCCTGCTGCATGAATACAATAGTCTTGTATCAATTCATCCCATCTGAATTCAAACCTTCTTATACTCGATCAGTCATGGGCAAAACACACTCTTCCCGGTCTGTTTTTCTGCCATCCGTCACGCTTATTATTGCTGTCACAATTCTCTTTTCCCTCAGGTGGGCTCTGGCCGCCCCACCGGTCAATGAACGGGCCAGAAAACTGATGAACAAGGCCAGAACCAGACTGACTGCCGAACTGAACCAGAAGGGCATGCAACTGGGTCAGCCCATTTTCATTCGCATCTTCAAGATCCCCGGCACCCTGGAGGTCTGGTTACAGCAAAACGGTACCTTTCGCCTTTTCAAAACCTATCCTGTCTGCTCCTATTCCGGTTTTCCCGGACCGAAACTGCACGAAGGAGACTGGCAGAGTCCCGAGGGATTTTATACCGTCACCCCGGAACAGATGAACCCCAACTCTCAGTACCACCTCTCGTTCAACATCGGTTATCCCAACAGTTATGATTCCTCTCTGGACAGAACCGGCAGCAATATCATGGTCCATGGCGGATGCTCCTCCAGAGGATGCTTTGCCATGACCAATTACCGGATGGAAGAGATCTACCTGCTTGCCCACACCGCCCTGGCCGGTGGGCAGGAGTCTTTCAGTGTCCACGTGTTTCCCTTTGCCATGACCGCCCGGAACATGTTCAAGTTTCGCAGTTCACCCTGGCTCGACTTCTGGAACAATCTCAAGGAAGGGTATGATGCCTTTGAAGAGACCAGGCAGGTTCCGGCCATAACCGTTGCCAGGGGAAGATACCAGATTCTGCCGGACATCCGCCTGGCCCTGGATGCCGGTGAAAAAAACAAAGAGGCCTTATAATGGGAGAGGAACGGCGCCAGGCCGCCCGGGTCCATTTTGAGAGCCGGCTCAGAATCCGTCTGGACGGCGATGAGATCGAGGCCATCGTCGACACCAGAAATATCAGCCTAAAAGGCCTGTATGTATTATCGGAGAAAAAGCCGCCGGTGGGCACCAGATGTTTGATGGATATCGACATCACCGGCCCGGTCAGCAGGTTACTCTGCACGTTCACCGGGGTGATATGCCGCCACGATGCCGATGGCATGGGGATCAAGTTCGAAGAAATGAATCCCGATACTTTTGTTCACCTGCAGAATTTCATCCGCCTTAAACAGAACCTGATTCCCGGGTAGAGCATTACCTGAACCCCCTTACATTTCGCGCAACCGTGGCAGATCGAGAATATAAATGGTCCTTCCATCCACCTGGATGAGACCTTCGTCGGTCATTTTGGCAAAAATACGCGACAGAGTTTCCGGAATGGTGCCCAACAGGCTGGCCAACTGTCCCTTGGGAATATCCAGAACAACCTTGTCGCCATCTCCCTGCTCTTCGGACAGGTAGACCAGGTGAGCCGCCAGACGTCCCGGCACCTCCTTGAGGGAAAGGCTCTCGATCTGGCTGGCGAACCGCCGCAGCCGCAGAGAAAGCATGGCCAGAAGATTAAGCGCCAGAGATGTATTGCCGGTGACCAGGTCGACAAAACCCTTCCGGGGAAAAAAAAGTATCCTGGCCCGGCTCAGGGCAACGGCGTTGGCAGGAAATGGATTACCATGAAACACGGCTACTTCGCCAAAGGGTTCTCCAGGCCCGAAGATGTGCAGGATCTGTTCTTTGCCGACCAGGGACATCTTAAAAATTTTCACTTTGCCCTCAAGGACCATGTAGAAACCATTGGCCTCGTCTCCTTCAAAAAATACAGGCTCGCCCCGCTTATACTCCTTTGTTGTGGCAATGGCGGCCAGCTGGTCAAGCTGCTCCCCGGGCAGACCGTCGAAGAGAAAACTTTGGCCGATGATGTCCTTAACTTTACCTGAAGTCATAATTTTTTCTAAAAAAAACAATTTTTTGACATAGATCAATGGAACCTTGTGCAAGATGATGCATAATGGAACCATACAAACATAAACCAGACATAACGTCAAATACGACACAAATCAGACAAAGGAGATACACAATGTATTGCAACCAGTGTGAACAGACCGCCAAGGGAGTCGCCTGCACCACCATCGGTGTCTGCGGCAAGGACGAGACCGTCGCCGATCTGCAGGACCTGCTTATTCACGCCCTTACCGGCCTGGCCCTTTTCGCCAACGAAGGCCGCCAGAAAGGTATTGTCGACGAGAACACCGACCGGTTCGTCATGGAAGCCGTGTTCTCCACCTTGACTAATGTGGATTTTGATCCCGAACGCTTTGTCAAGCTGCTCGACAAGACCATCGAGTTGCGGGAAGCCATGAAGGAAAAAGTAGCGGCCGCCGGCGGCAAAACCGACTTCGATCATCCGGCAGCCACATTCTCTCCGGCCGCGGACCTGGATGGAATGGTGGAACAGGGCAAAGAGCTCAATCTGATCCCGAGTCTGGACAGCGATGAAAACATCCGTTCCCTGAAACAGACCCTGCTCTATGGCCTCAAGGGTATCGCCGCCTATGCCGACCATGCCTCGATCCTCGGTAAAACCGACCCCGCTGTTGCCGGTTTCATGTACGAAGCTCTGGCCGCTCTCCTGGCCGAAGGTCTCACCGTCGACCAATGCGTGGGCGTGGCCATGAAGGCTGGCGAGATCAACCTCAAGACCATGGAACTGCTCGATGCCGCCAACACCGGCACCTATGGTCACCCCATCCCCACCTCGGTTCCTCTTGGTCACCGCAAGGGCAAGTGCATCCTGATCTCCGGACATGACCTTCACGACCTGGAGCTGCTCCTTAAACAAACCGAAGGTAAAGGGATAGACATTTACACCCACGGTGAAATGCTCCCATGTCACGGTTACCCGGAGTTGAAAAAATATGAACACTTCTATGGTCATTACGGGACCGCCTGGCAGAACCAGCACAAAGAATTCCCCAACTTTCCGGGACCGGTACTCTTTACCACGAACTGCATCCAGAAGCCCCGTGATGAGTACAAAGACCGCGTGTTCACCACCGGCCTGGTCGGCTGGCCCGGTTGTACCCATATCGAAGACAAGGACTTTACTCCGGTCATCGAAAAGGCTCTGGCCATGGACGGCTGGACCGACGACGTGGACAATGGCTCGGTCATGGTCGGTTTTGCGCGCAATGCGGTACTCGGTGTTGCCGACAAGGTGATCGAAGCGGTCAAGAACAAGGACATCCGCCACTTCTTCCTCGTGGGTGGCTGTGACGGTGCCAAGCCGGGTCGCGACTACTTCACAAAATTTGTCGAGCAGGTTCCCGACGACTGCATTGTTCTGACACTGGCCTGCGGAAAATTCCGTTTCTTTGACAAGGACCTGGGAGACATAGGCGGCATTCCCCGGCTGCTCGACGTGGGCCAGTGCAACGACGCCTACTCGGCTATCCAGATCGCAGTGGCTCTTGCCAATGCATTTGAATGCGATGTCAATGACCTGCCCCTGTCGCTGATTATCTCCTGGTACGAGCAGAAAGCAGTTGCCATCCTCCTGACCCTGCTCTTCCTGGGGATCAAGGATATCCGCCTCGGACCCTCCCTGCCGGCCTTTATCACCCCGGCAGTACTGCAGGTGCTGGTGGATACTTTTGACCTGAAACCGGTTGCCGACGCTCCCGAGGAAGACCTGAAGGCCATTCTCGGATAGGAGAAACGCGAAACAACCTCCTCCTTACAGCGGCCGGGCATCCTCCTGCCCGGCCGCACCTTCTCTCACAGACCCATTCATGACTGACAACAGCCGCCCTGACACGACCAGGACACACCTCGAGCTCCCCGGATGCAACCCGGCCATGCTTACCCTCCAGAACATGGAGACGCTCACCGGGCTTATGCGGAGATACCAGGTTCCTGCACTCAGGATCACCGGCGGTCAACGGATTCTTTTTCCGGATCTGGATCCGCAACAGTACCAGGCCCTCCGCGAGAAACTCAATATTCCGGAACCGGCAGGGAGACCGAAGAACCTGATTCACACGGTTTTGGCCTGCCGGGGCATCCGGGGATGCCGATACGGCGTTGGAGACTCCCTGGCCCTGAAAGAAAAAATTCAGAACCTGGAACTGGACGCTCCCCTGCCGGCCAAGGTCAAGGTCGGGATTTCGGGATGCCGGATGTGCTGTTGTGAGTCATGGATGCGTGATATTGGACTGATCAGGGAACAGAAGGGGTGGCGGCTGAGCTTTGGGGGTAACAGTGGTGGTCGACCCCGGATTGGTGATCTGGTTGCCAAGCACCTTGATGAGGACCAGGTCCTTGAGCTGGTGACAAGCCTTCTTAACTTTTACATCAAGCATGCCGGACCTCGAGTACGTACAGCCCGGTTCATGGAACGGATTGGCCTTGAAGAGCTCAGGAAAAATGTGCTCGGCCTGGACCGATACGAACCAGAAATCAACTATCCGGAAACAAGATAATGCAATGCCCAGGACAGGACAGCCGCTACTGGAGCGGTGAGGATGTGTTTGAAGTATCGTGCCCTAAATGCGGACATACGGTGGAATTTTTCAAGGATGACAGCCAGCAGAAATGCCGCGGATGCGGCCATCGGCTGCTCAACCCCAAGATCGATTTTGGCTGCGCCTCCTACTGCCCTCACGCCGAGCAGTGCCTGGGGTCTCTGCCCCCGGACCTGGTCGCTGCCAGGGGAGACCTGTTCAAGGACCGGCTGGCCCTTGCCATGCGTCGCTATTTCGGCACCGATTCCCGGCGTATCAAACACGCCGAAGATGTGGCCATGTATGCCGAGGAAATCGGCCGTAATGAAGGCGGGGATATGGCCGTAATCATGGCCTCAGCCCTGCTCCATGACATCGGAATCAGGGAGGCGGAACGTAAATTCAACTCCTCGGCCCCGAAATATCAGCACCAGGAGGGACCACCGGTTGCCCGGGAACTGTTGAGCGAACTCAAGGCCGATCCCGAGCTCATTGACGAGGTCTGCGATATCATTGGTCATCACCACAGTCCGCGTTCCGAAGAGAGCATCAACTTTAAGGTACTTTACGACGCGGACCTGATCGTCAACCTGGCCGAAAAATATACCAGCCAACCGATGACCAGGGAACAGTTGACAAAAGTCCTGAAAAACTTCCTGACCGGCTCCGGACCGGCTGTGGCCGAAAAGGCCCTCAAGAAATATATCAAATAAAAAAACACGCGGTCATCCTGCCCGGGATCATACGCACAGACTGTTTACAACAACAAGGTGAGATCATGAAAGTAATGCGGAAAATTATTGAAATAGACGAAGAACTCTGCACAGGTTGCGGCGACTGTGTTCCCGACTGTGCCGAAGGATCACTGCAGATCATCGACGGCAAGGCGCGACTGGTGGGCGAGAACCTCTGCGACGGACTCGGGGCCTGCCTGGGCTCATGCCCAACCGGTGCCCTCAGGATCGTCGAGCGCGAAGCCGAAGAGTTTGACGAGGAGGCAGTGGAAAAATACCTGGAGGAGCTGAAAAAGCAAAAAGAGCAACCCGCAGCAGCCACTGGCGGCTGCCCCTCAAGCCAGCTCAGGACCATGCAGCCCATCACCCCATGCCAGGCCGCCAACGTTCCCCAGTCCCAGATCGGTTCGGCCCTTTCCCACTGGCCGGTCCAGATCCGGCTCATTCCACCCACAGCGCCCTTCCTTGAAAACTGCGATCTGCTGATCGCCGCCGACTGCTGTGCTGTGTCTTACGGAGCGCTGCAGGACGATTTCGTCAAGGGACGAGTGGTGATGATGGGCTGCCCCAAGTTCGATGACCAGCAGATGTACGTGGATCGCTTCACCGAACTGTTCCGGACCCGGAAGCTGAATACAGTCACCATCCTGATCATGGAAGTGCCCTGCTGCTCCTCCATGCTGCAGATCGTACGCAAGGCCTACGACGATGCAGGTGCCTCGGTGCCGGTCCGCCAGGTGGTCATCTCCACCCAGGGCCAGATCCTTGACGACCGGAGCTGGTAAACCCTCTCGCCAGTAACCAGCCGGAAACCCAAGAGGTTGCCGCCGCCATGGCTGCGACCTCTTTTTTATTCCATACTGACCGGGACCGGTATTCCGGTCCCGAACTACGACACGCCGCCACCTCCCTCTCCTTCCGGAGCAGACAGACAGGAGGGGATATCCCCTTCCTGGCCGGGAATATTATGGCGCCGCATGAAAAAAGGACACTTGCGGCAGTCACGTATCTTTTCAGCGTAGGTTCCCATGACCTTGCCGGCACACAAAGTCCCGGCAACAGCCCAGCATATCCGGCCAAAATAAGGATAGGCCGGACAGCGAAACGAGGGGTCCTTTTCCACCCCGCAGCCAAGACACTTCCAGCATGGGGTCCTGGCGTCCTCTTCCTCCGGCTGATAAGGAAAACAAAGCGTCACTGCAGTTCCGCCACCCTCGGCACTGTGTACCTCTATAAAGCCACGGTGATCCTCCATTATTTGCCGGACAATGGTCAGGCCAAGCCCGGTACCGGTTCCGATCCGCTTGGTGGAATAAAAAGGCTCAAAGATAAGAGCGGTCTGCTCCCTGCTTATTCCGGTCCCGGTGTCGGTAATAGAAACCACCACCCATTCGATTTCACTGGACTTTTTCATATCAGTGCGAATGGTCAGAGTGCCGCCTTCGGGCATGGAGTCCAGAGCATTGGAAATCAGGTTGCCGATAGCCTGTTCTACCTGGTTGGGTTCCAGATAGACCCGGGGCAGATCGTCACGGTACAGCTCTCTCACCTCCAGTTTTTGTTCACCTCTGTACAAGCCCAGGTAAAAGGAGACCCCATGCCTCACCACCTGATTGATATCAGCGCGGTTCAGTTCACCGCCCTTGCTGATGACAATCATGATATCTCGGAGGATGGCCTCGAGCCGATTGACCTCGGCAATAATGGTTCGGGCGTACCGGTACTCCTGCGATCCTTCCGGCAGCCTGGCCAGCAGGCGTTTGGAAAAACCTCCCAGGGCGGTGAGAGGATTTCGGATCTCATGGGCGACACCGGCGGTCAGGCGCCCCAGGGCCGAGAGTTTTTCGCTCTCTATCAATTTGGCCTGCATCCGTTCCAGGTTTTCCAGGGTCTCGGAAAGCTGGGCGTTAAGCTGTTCTATTTTTTCCTTGTCTGTTTTCAATTTTTCATGAATCAGGCCTGCCGGCAGGCCGATGAGATAGAGAAAAATGATCCGCACCCCGATAGCGGTCCAGTGAATTTGACCAAGAAAGGGCAGGACATTAAGGAGATAGAGCCCAGCGGCAAGAGTAGTGACAAACAGACCGAAAACCCGGCCGAAGTAGAGGGTATGCAGCACGACCAGGAGATAATAACCGAGAAAGAAACTGTTATCGACCCGGTTCTCAAGCCGGACCAAGCAGTAGACAAAGATCAGATCAAAAACAAGGGAGAGAACATAAATCTGCCGGATGCGATCGGCCCGGCAAAAAATAAGCCCGTAGAGGACACCGCTGTAGATGATGAAGATGAAGAGTGCAATGAAGTAGCCCTGCGAGTCGGCAACTGAAACCGGGGCAAAAAGAAGCCAGGCGGAACTGCCAACGATGGTGGCCAGCCTCAGGACAAAAAAAAGCCTGTCGCTGAAGGAAAAGAGCTGCTCAAATCGCTGTCGACAGTTTTTCAGAAAAGAAAAGGGCATGCAAACACCGCAGCTGGTGGTTGATCCTGACCCCGTGGACCAAAAGTATTTCCTGATTCCACGGCCTGCCTGGCTCCAGAATCTGTCCTGAGTACTCAAGGGCTGGCAACAACACCTCCCTGCAGCCCCCCTCTTTCCTCTTTATTTGGCAGATCTTTGCCGGATGAACCAGATACCGGTGATGCAGATGACGATGCCTGCCCCTGTCACCACATACCTGGCTCCGGTTACATCGATGGCAAACAGGGCCTTGAACACCAGCAACAGGCCCACGGTAACAAGGAGCCAGTCCACACAGACACTGATCCAGTGGAGCACTTTTCGAAACCATAACATCCAGTGCGCCATCAGGATTTCACCACCGTATAGTTCACGCCACCGGATACCAACTTTTTTTTCACTATCCGTCCGCCGTTCAAGTCAATAACACGGTCCATACGCACGGACATGTCTGGGTCGACAATAAATTGCAATATATCACCATGATGCATGGAGCGAAGACGTAACCTTACGTCTCTGTATCCTCTTCAACAATCGCCCCTATAATCCAATTTCCACCTCTCTCCTGCCACGATACAGCTTCCTCATTTGAGTAGATTTTCTCTGAAACTCTATGCTACAATGAATCAGATCAAAACAAAAGAGGTGATCCATGACCCAGAAGAAAGAAATTTGTGAAATCTGCGGCAAGACCACGACCACCGGCCTGAAAAAATGCAAGGGATGCGCACGAATGTACTGCACTAAATGCCAGAGCCCCTCGACCAGCCAGAATTTCTGCCGGGAATGCGTCGCCATGGAAGGAGTGGTCTCCAAGGAAGACTGATCCCGCAGCCAACGATATCAACCTATTTCTGCCACGGCAAAACGACGATCGTTGAAATGGAGTTTTTCGGCGAGCCGTCAATCAGCTTGTCACTATAGGTCAGGTAGACCAGGGTATTACGTTTTTTATCATAAAAACGAACTACCTGTAGCTTTTTAAACAGCAGCGAGGTTGATTTTTTGAACACCCGTTTCCCATCGGACCTGCCACTGGCCACCTCCGGCGGCAGGATGATAGGGCCGGTCTGCCTGCAGGCCAGAGAAGCATCAGATCTGTCTTCAGCCACCCCGAGGCTGCCCCGGATACCGCCGGTCTTGGCCCGGCTGACATAACAGGTTGCGCCGGGTATATCGGGATCATCAAAGGCTTCGATGACAATCTTGTCGTTGGCGCCCACCAGCTTGAATGTGGTGGAGACCTCGCCGATCTTTTCCGCAGCCGCCGGCCAGGTTGCCAGTAACACCACGACGGCCGCCATCACTGGCCCCAACCATTTTTTTTTCATGCCTTTTCCTCCTGGTGTTTTCTGCAGGCCCGGTTCAGGGCACTGAGAAGCGCCTTGATCGAGGCCACGATGATATCCGTGTCCACCCCGGCACCCCAGAACGCTCCACCCTCTCCATCGGTCACCATAATGTAGCTGACCGCCTTGGCCGACGAACCCCGGGTCAGGGCATGTTCATGATAGGCCTGGAGAGTGAACTTAAGACCAAGCCCTTTCCTGAGCGCCTGGCAGAAGGCGTCCAGTGGGCCATTACCCGCGGCCCGCAATGTCTTTTCCTCCCCATGGACCTCTATCACCGCCTCCACCTCGGCACTCGAGCGAGCCTCGTCATGATCGATATGCCGTTTGAGAACATTGAAACTCCTGAGCTTGTAGCACGAGTCGGCCTGCAGGTATTCGCGGTCAAAAGTGTGGAAGATGACCTCAGCCGGCAGCTCTCCGCCGGCCTCGTCGCTGATCTCCTGAATTATAGCCCCGAACTCCGGGTGCATGTCCTTGGGCAGCTTGAAGCCGAATTCCTTGTCCATGACATACGCCACCCCGCCCTTGCCCGATTGGCTGTTGATGCGAATGATCGACTCGTAGGTCCGGCCCACATCCTGCGGATCGATGGGCAGGTACGGGACCGCCCAGATACCTGAGCTGTCCTTCTCGAACGCTGCCATACCTTTGTTGATGGCATCCTGATGGGATCCCGAGAAAGCGGTATAGACCAGCTCCCCGGCATAGGGATGCCGGGGATGGACCGGCAGTTTGGTACAACGCTGATAAACATCTATCACCCGGTTGATATCTGAAAAATCAAGCTTGGGATCCACTCCCTGGGTGAACATGTTGAGTGCCATGGTCAGAATGTCCACGTTGCCGGTACGCTCGCCGTTACCAAAAAGCGTACCCTCAACCCGGTCGCCACCGGCCATCAGGGCCAATTCGGTGGCTGCCACTGCGGTACCCCGGTCATTATGGGCATGGAGACTGATGAGTGCACAGTCGCGGTTTTTCAGGTGGCGGATAAACCACTCGATCTGATCGGCATAAACATTGGGAGTGGACATCTCAACCGTGGCCGGCAGATTGAGGATCACCGGCCGCTGCGGAGTCGGCTCCCACACATCCATGACCGCCTCGCAGATCTCCAGGGCGAACTCAAGCTCCGTACCGGTAAAACTCTCGGGGGAATATTCATAGCGGATGTCGGTATCGGTTCTGGAGGCCTCCTCCCGGATGATCTCCGCTCCCCGGACCGCCAGGTCTATGATCTCTTTCTTTTGCATCCCAAAGACCACCTGGCGCTGCAACGTCGAGGTGGAGTTGTACAAATGGACCACTGCCTGCCTGGCTCCTTTCAAAGCCTCGAAGGTTTTACGGATCAATGGTTCCCGTGACTGGGTCAACGTCTGGATGAGCACATCCTCCGGAACGATATCCCTCTCAATAAGCAACCTGGTAAAATCATGCTCAATCCGTGAAGCAGCCGGAAAACCGACCTCAATCTCCTTGAAGCCGACATCCACCAGGAGCTGAAACATCTCCAGCTTTTCTTCCAGGTTCATGGGCTGAACGAGCGCCTGGTTGCCGTCCCGCAGATCCACACTGCACCAAACCGGCGCTTGAGTAATCATTTTATCCGGCCACGTCCGATCGGGCAGATGGACGGTGGGGTAGGGGCGATATTTTTTCAACTTATCAGTAAACATTGTCTTTCCCTCTTCATGGAAAAATCAAAAAAAAAGCCACGATTCACTCAAGTGAACCGTGGCTGCGGAACCGTTTACTTCCTGATACCTCAGGACAAAGCTTCTCCTTCTGCCACAGTTCGTCTGTGCAGTCCCGGTAGAGGCAGGATTAGGAGAAGGATTGCTTGTTTCATATACTTTTACTTTGCGCTGTTATTCAATCGCTTTGACCATACATACTAAAGCTGCTGGCAGGTTTGTCAAGCTCAATCTGCCCAATCGCCCAACTTGCGGTGACAGATGGCAGACAGACTGAAAAAGATTGACTTTACCCCGTCCTGCTTTTTATATGATCATCTACAACAGGCTGAGCACGATCCAGTTTTTCCGGTACTTCCCCGTAGCCTGTTTTCTGTCTCGTACATCAATTTTTATCTCAATCCTGCTGCAGTTGTCCATACTCCCAAACGGCCAAAACGGCAGGAGGCAGGAGGACAGCCTGACGACCGCGGGATTGAGTCCCCTGTAACATTTTTGAAAACACAGGATCAGACTGCTATGGCTCGAATCAACCTGCGCAACATGACCATCAATCAAAGCGGTGTCATTACCGCGGTAAAAGTCGGCGGAGAGTTGGGCCGTCGTATCCGGGAAATGGGTTTGGTGCCCGGCACAGAAATCACCATCAAGCAACGTGCTCCACTCAACGACCCGGTGGCGCTCCGGGTGATGGACGGCACCCTTACCCTTCGTAACAACGAGGCCGATTTTATCGAAGTGGAAATAAAAAATTGAACCTGGGCCCTGTCCAGCCCATCCTGCTTCGGAAAACATAGACAGCAGCCTGCCTTGGGAAACCCGCATGGCACGGGAACCTCTCAACAGATCCATCCGGTATGGTTGAACCATATTGCAGCAGGACTGGGCCGGGAAAAACTTCCTGGTTATCCCCAAACCCACAGCCCCAGGTAATTGCAGGACAAACACAACCCCTTTCCATGCCCGGCATCTCCTCTGACCATATTTACAAAACATTGCGTGACACCTTTGGTTTTGACTCATTCAGAGAAAACCAGGAAGAGGTGGTTACGGCTCTGGTTAAAGGCCGCGACGTATTTACGGTTATGCCCACCGGAGGCGGAAAATCTCTGTGCTACCAACTGCCGGCATCACTGCTGAACGGCACCTGTGTGGTCATTTCTCCGCTTATCTCGTTGATGAAGGACCAGGTTGACCATGCCCGTCACCTTGGCATCCCTGCCGCATATCTCAACTCTTCCCTCAGCACCAGGGAACGAATGGGCGTCCTGGAAGACTTCACCGGTGGCCGGCTCGACCTGCTTTACCTGGCTCCCGAACGAGTAGCGCTGGCCGATTTTTCCAGCCTGCTGCAACAGGTGAAACTCAGTTTCATTGCCGTGGACGAAGCGCACTGCATCTCTGAATGGGGCCACGATTTCCGCCCCGATTATCTGCAGCTCAGCGAGTTGCGCAATTTGTTACCAACGGTGCCTCTGGCAGCGTTCACCGCTACCGCCACCCACCGGGTTCAATCCGACATAATCAGGCGACTCAACCTGCATGATCCCCTGGTGGTCCGTGCCTCGTTCAACCGGCCAAATCTCCACTACGCAATTTTTCCCAAAGAAAATATCCTGCACCAGATCCGCCAGGTCGTCCAGCAGCAGGACGGGGAACCTGGTATTGTCTATCGGCTAAGCCGAACCGACGTGGAAAGGACAGCAACCTACCTGCAGGAACATGATATCCGTGCCCTGCCCTACCATGCCGGCCTGGACAGTGGAGTCCGCCAGCGGAATCAGGATGCCTTCAACCGGGACGAGGTGCAGGTCATCGTCGCTACGGTTGCCTTTGGCATGGGGATCGACAAGTCCAATGTCCGGTTTGTCATCCACGGGGACCTGCCCAGGAACATGGAGAGCTATTACCAGGAAACCGGCCGGGCCGGCCGTGACGGTGAGAGAGCCTACTGTGTACTGTTTTTCCAGCGCAGCGACATGGGACGGCTGGGTTATTTCCTCAACCAAATCCCCAACGAGGAAGAACGGCAGGTGGGCTGGGAGAAACTGGAACAGATGGTCTCCTATTGTGAAGGAAGTGTCTGCCGCCGCCACCTGATCCTGAGCTATTTCGGAGAAGAGTACACGCAGGACAACTGTGGTGGCTGCGACGTCTGTACCCGGGGGGTGGAAGAGCTGGAGGCCACCACCGAGGCACAGATGCTGATGTCAGCAATATATCGTACGGACCAGCGATTCGGAGTTGCCCATATCATCGACATTGTCACCGGAGCGCAAACCAAAAAGATCAGGGAGCTCGGCCACCACCGACTCAAGACCTACGGGGTGGGCCGCCACCGGCCCAAAGCCTTTTGGCGCCGGCTCACCGACGTCATGCTGCAGCACAAACTGATCCGGGCCACCGGCGACCGCTACCCACTGCTGCAGATCACCCCTGAAGGGGAAGAGGTGCTCTTTGGCCGGAAACCCTTTTCCTACACCCAGCTCATCCACCCCAGGCAGAACCAGGAAAAAACGAGCAAGGAACAGAGTCCCAATCCAGAGCTGTTCGCCATTGTCCGTGAATTGCGCCGCCTCCAGGCAGAAGCAGAGGATGTCCCGCCATATGTGATCTTTTCCGATCGGAGCCTGCGGGAAATGGCCACCTTCCTGCCTGCCACGGAGGAGGAAATGCTCGCCATTCACGGGGTCGGACGAATCAAGCTTGAACGTTACGGTCAACGTTTTCTCTCTGCCATCCGCTCCTGGCTTGAAAAACATCCAGATGTGGACAAAGCAGCCACCAGCCCGGCCCATACCCTGCCGCCAGAAACAAAACCGCTAACCGGTACCACTGTCGAGGAAAGCGGCCGCCTGGCCGCCGAAGGAATGACCCTGGAAGAGATCGCCGCAAGGCGTGGTCTCAAGACATCGACCATTGCCCGGCACCTGGAAACCTGGCTCGAACAGGGTGAAGAGGTAAACCTGGACCGGCTGCTCAGCGCGGAAAAACAGGCCCGGCTCAAGGCAGCATTCGAAGCCCATGGCCTGACCTACCTCAAACCGGTGATCGAATCCCTGGAGGGTTTTGTCAGCTTTGACGAAGCCATGATCATGCGGGGCTACCTCAAACAAGCTCGGTAACCACCACCTGCGACCACCGTTTTTCTATTTTTGACCGTCGTCCAGGACCTCCCGCACCGCCCTGGCCAGTTCCTGCACTCCAATGGGCTTCATCAGCAACTTGCACACACCGTTTTTTCCGTCCCTGTACGCACTGACTTTATCACTGTTGCCGGTGCAGATAATAATCGGTATATCCGGACGAATCCGGTGTATCTCCGCTGTCAGCTGCCCCCCACTCATACCGGGCATGGTCATATCAGTAATGACAAGATCAAAAAAGTCAGGATGTTGCCTGAACTGCTTGAATGCGGCCACGGGATCGGTAGTGGACTGAACCGTGTACCCCAACGGTTCAAGAATCTGTTTCCCCAGCTCGGCGATCATAGGTTCATCATCAATAAAAAGAATTCGTTCCTTACCGCCGGTGATCTGCGTCAGTCCGTTGTGAGCCTCGTCCCTGCTCCTCGCGTCCGCCACCGGAAAGTACAGCTCGAACACGGTCCCCTTGCCTGGTTCACTATCCAGCAAAACTGCTCCGCCAAGACCGGTAACAATTCCATGAACAGTCGCCAGCCCCAGACCTGTGCCCCGATCTTCCTCTTTGGTGGTAAAATAGGGTTCAAAAATCCTGTCCTGGATATCCTCGGGAATACCACAGCCTGTATCACTGACCCGCACCACAAGGTAAGATCCTGCGCGCAAATCCGGGTGGATGACAGCAAGGCCCTCTTCCACTTCCTCAGGCTCAATGCTCACCGACAAAGTCCCTCCAGTCGCGGACATGGCGTGCTGAGCGTTGGTACAGAGATTCATGATCACCTGGTGAATTTCCGTAGGATCGGCCAGCACACACTCGTCTCCGGTACTGATCCTCTGTTCAATACGAATATCTGCAGGCAAAACGGCCCGGATAAATTTCAGGACCTCCTTGACCACAAACCGGATATCAATGGGGACCTTTTTCTGTTTTGATTTACGGCTGAACGAGAGAATCTGACGCACAAGGTCCCTGGACCTGCCGGCTGCCAGCAAAACCTGGTCCAGATATTGAGCCATTTGACTGTCCGGAGGAACAGAAATCTTGCAGAGCTCGGCATAGCCCATGATCGGGGTAAGGATATTGTTGAAATCATGCGCTATACCTCCAGCAAGAGTCCCAATGGCTTCCAGCCGCTGCACCCGCTGGCGAACTTTTTCAAACTGACGATCTTCAGTCACGTCCCGACGCACAGAGACAAAATGGGTAATTTCGCCATCCTCGTCCAGAACCGGAGAAATGGTCGCTTCCACTACATAGAAGCTTCCATTCCTGTTACGGTTGACAAGGTCTCCTTTCCAGGTCCTGCCACTGTAAATAGTTTTGTGAAGAGACTCATAAAATGACGCATCATGCCGGCCACTGCGCAGGAAACGGGGAGTTCTGCCGATGGCATCCTCGCGCAGATAGCCGCTTATCTTCTCAAACCCTGCATTGACAAAAATAATCTTTCGATCCCGGTCGGTGATTATGACACTCTCGGCAGCAAATTCCATAACCTTGGCCAGAAGGAACCGGTCCTGCTCGGTTTCGACCAAAGTGGTTACATCACGGCAGATCCCACCGATCCTTTTTTTGCCTCCGGCAAGACGAACCGGAAAAAGAGTGACATGCCGGTACAGCAGCCCCCTGACGACCGGAAGACTGTATTCCACGGTCCGAACCTGATCTTGCTCAAGAACGACTGCGCTTGCCCGGCGAAGAGTGCCGGCTATATCTGCCGGGTACACATCCTCAAGAAAGCACCCTGCAAGCCTGGCGCCGCAGGAGGACATAAGGTGGCTGGTCCTGTCGTTGCTGGATATAAACTCTCCTTTTTCGCTGAGCATGAAAATGTGGTCTTCTGACGACTCGACCAGAGCCCGGATCTCTTCGCTTTTTTCGGCCAAGGCAGCGGTTTGCTGGCGCAGCCTGAGAAAGACCCTGATCCGGCTGATTAATTCAGCCTTGGAAAGGAGCAACCGCAGGCAGTCGTCAATTACGCCGGAATTGAGCCAGTTTGCAGCACTTCCCTGTTTATCAAGGGCAACGATGACCGGCAGAAAAACCGGGTCTGCCTGTTTGAGGTGCTGAAAAAACGATATGCCAAACCTGGTGGCCGACGGCGCGTCAAGCAGGATCAGGTCCGGACCCTGCGACAAGGACTCAGCCAGTTCAACAACCCGATATCCGCAGGAGCCGAGATGCTCGCGCACAAGACGCCCGTCGGCCGGCCGCACAAATGATATGGCAACTGTTTCTTTGAGCTCGGTCATTGATTTCCGCTATAAGTCAGGCTTGGCGCCAAGATCCTCCACCTTTGGCACCCCGGTGAGCAGGCCCCGCAGGCGGGTCAGTTTCTCACCGACCATGATTCCCTGTCCTGTAATCTTGAACTCCCGAAGGTCGCTCTGGAAATCACCATGCCTTTTCTTGAGGCAAGCCACTACCTTGATAATCTCTCCGGAATACTCGGCATACCTGAGCATAAGAACATTATCAGCCAGGTAGCTGACCCCGTCTTCGGAGATGCGCAGGTCTCCCATGATGTGCTGCATCTCGTTGAGCAGGAAAAACGTGGTGCGCTTACGCCGCAGGTAGTTGAGAATATTTTGAACATTGGCAACCATGTTGCCGAACTCGTCCATGGCCAGCTCATAGCCGCGCAGACTGTCGATAACAATTACCTGCCGGTCGTTCATCTCCACATCGTGGCGGATTCTATCCAGAAACTCATCGGGATAGAGTTGCAGCGGATTTACTTCGTAAAGAGCAATAGTCCCATCTTCCAAAAAACCGTTTAGAGGAATACCAATTCCTCGACACCGGTCAAGAACAGATTCAATGCCCTCTTCAAAGCAATACATGACCCCCTTGATCCCTCGAACAGCAGCCTGGACCATAAAATGGGTGGCCAGCGAAGACTTACCAGTCCCGGATGGACCGGTGAGAAGAGTACAGGTCCCCACATGGAACCCTCCCATGAGCAGATCGTCAAGAGCATCAATACCGGTGGGCAGAAGAATGCTCTCACGACCGGAACGCCTGAGCGGTTCGACACGGTGGGGAAAGACGACTACACCGTCACCGGTGATGCGTATGGGATGACGACCGGACAGATAGCTGCTGCCCCTGAACTTGGTAACCTCAAGGGTTCTGATTTCAACCACACGCTCCTTTGATATCTCGTTGTGGAGCCACAAAATCCCGTCCACAACCATGGCGATGGATTGTTCCCGCTCCAGTTGACCCGGCTCAAAGAGCAGCAGGGAAAGGCACTGCGTCCTGGAAAGATGGTTGATAAGCTGCTGGATATGCTTTCTGTACTGATACTCATCGATCGAAAGGTAACGGAGATTGGTCACCGAATCAATCACCAGCCGGTCAGGTTCATATTCCTCAATTGCCGAGTAAATCTTTTTCCATATGGACTCCTCTTCCACCTCTCCTGGCGAAAAAATCGTATATTCTCCATTGGTGACCGGTTCCCCTTCCGGCATGGTCAAATCCATCAGGTGAATTCCCTCGAGCTGCCAGCCAAAACTGGCAGCATCACGCCTGACGGTGGAAATCGGCTCGGTCAGGGACAAAAAAAGACAGCGGCACCCATTTTGACGGCATTGACGCAGAAACTGGAGAGAGAGTACCGTCTTTCCGGCTCCAGGTCCGCCAACCAAAAGGTAACTTGACGCAGGGAGAAATCCCCCAAGAAGAATTCTATCCAGTCCGGAGACACCAGAGGGAATACGAGAAAGAGTCATGATTATTTTTTCTCCCGGTAAACAGGTTCTTATCCCCAAGTCCAGGCAGGCTTACCTTGAGCATGGTCCCTGGCGGACAACAACTTCGGGATAATCAATTTTTTCGATGGAATTCAAGAGACAGGAATGCAAATGTAACTTATGGATGAATCATACTTTTTTATATGGCACCCAAAAAAAATAGTCAAGCTGCGGTACAGTTTTTATCCCCCGGGAAAAACGGATCTTAAGCCCCTTTATCTCCATCGCTGCGGATCTCGACCCCGGCTTCACGCAGCAACCGAGCAGCGGTACCGTCATGGAGCCGGCGAATAAATATTTCATCCGGTTTGAGAGACAAAAGCCAGTTGCCCACCAGCAACCCCTTCTTGCGCTTGACATGGAGATGGGGATTTTCGACAAACTCCCTCTTTAATATCTGACCTCTGCGGGTATCAACCGTTTCGACCAGGAACCAGGGCGCCCGGGTAAAATGCTCGCAGACCTCTCCTTCCGGCCGCTCTACCGGAGTAATGCGGCGGAGAACATGATCGGGATGGAAGTGGGGCCGAATCCGGGCCATAACCACCCGGGGAAAACGGGCGGGAATCAGATCCTCGAGGCGGTCGGCAACATGGTCGGCAATTTTGTGGGACGGAGTATGCATGACCACGTCCATGTCGAGGATAAAACGCCCCCCGGCGGTCCGGCTCAAACATTTTTTCACGCGGGTGATGCGGGGATGGTTTTCGACAAAGGCAATGATCTCCCGTTCGGTCTCCCGGTCAATGGAGGCATCGAGCAGATCCTTTACAGCAGTGATCAGCAAAGAGACACCAGCCCGGAAAACAAAGAGTGACACCACTGCTGCCGCCCAGCGGTCCACCTGGTGGTAGCCGAACCTGCTGGCAACCAGGCCGATAAGGACCACGGCCGTAGACAGAGCATCGGCCAGATAATCGCGGGCATCGGCCTGCAGGGCCGGAGAATCGTAGCGGCGTCCGGCCCGCAGCTGATAGATACCAAAGCCAAGGGCAACCACCAGCGAAAGAAAGGCCACGGGCAGGGCAATGGAGGTATCGGGCAGCCGTTCGGCGCCGAACAGGGACTGACGGCCAATCTCGTAGCCGGCCACAATAACGGTGACAGAGGTCACCAGGGTAGCAACTGTTTCCGCCTTGTACAGACCGTAGGGAAAGGAGGGATGTTCACGGCTTGCAATCCAGAGTCCAAGCCAGGCGGCCAGGGAAGCCAGGACGTCGGTGGCGGAATGAATGGCATCCCCGATGAGCGCTGTTGAACCGGAGGCAACCCCTGCAACACCCTTACCGACGGCCAGACAGAGATTAAGAACAGTGGAAATCGCAGCCCGGCGGCGGGCAGAAGTGAGGTTGGCCTGGGATATATCGGTACTCATCGGGACAAGCGTTTCTGGACAATGCGGAGGCTTTGAGAATGTGCCGCAGAAAAACATGCACAGACAATAACGCTCCCGATGAAAATAACAAGTTGAAATTTGATAAGAATTCTCAGACTTACCCCTTGCAAAATATGTTGACAGTACTCATTGTTTGGTGTAGCTAAAACGCTATATCTACTGGAGGCAATATGAGCAAGGGTTTCCCGAATATGCTGTTTTTCCCGTGCCGCAGGGGCAAAGGCATGAAATGCCGGATGGATCATCGCGGATCGTCAGATTCAGGTATGGCCAAGCCTCTGTCCAGAATCTGCTGCCAGGGCAAAGTCAGAGTGTGCCGAATAACTGGCGACCGCAAGCTGTGTGCCAGGATGGCCTCCATGGGATTGCTACCCGGATCGGAATTGGAACTGATCTGCCCTGGTCACGGTCACAACTGTATGGTCAGGCTCGGCGAAGGAACTATTTGCCTTGATCTGCCACTGGCGGAAAATATTCATGTAATTCCTGTTTAATGTTTCATGCTGCATGAGCCCGCGCTACAAGATGGTGAATCAACCTCTTTACGACACAATCAGCAATAAACCGGTCTATCTTACAGAACCTCAAGCTTTTTTTTTGCCGATGGTTTTAGGAACCCCTAACACCCGGCCCCGTCCGGAGGTCAACCATGCAAAACCTTGCTGTCCTTATCATCGTCGCCGTTGTTGCCCTGAGCCTGGTTATTCGCCTGTTCAAAAGGCTGACAGGCAAAACTAAATCAGGATGCGGCTGGAGCTGCAGTAATTGTTCGGCATCCCCTGAGAGCTGTGAGTTCAAGTTATCCAATCCTGAAGATACCAATGGTGAAAAACAATAACCATGCCTGACATGAAAATAGCCCTGGCCGGTAACCCGAACGCCGGCAAAACGACCCTGTTCAACCACCTCACCGGAGCCCGGCAACATGTGGGCAACTATCCGGGAGTTACCGTGGAAAAGAAAGAAGGCTTCTTTCAACATAAAGGTCGGGAAATCAACGTAATCGATCTGCCGGGAACCTACTCGCTCACCGCTTACTCAGTGGAGGAGCTGGTGGCGCGAGACTTTCTGGTCGGAGAGCGGCCCGACGTGGTGATCGACGTGGTCGATGCCTCGAATCTGGAACGCAATCTCTACCTCACTGTGCAGTTCCTGGAATTGGGTGTGCCCCTGGTGGTGGCCCTGAACATGATAGATGTGGCCCGAAACCGCGGCATCGGCATCAACACGGACAGGTTAAGCAAATTGCTGGGTGTCCCCGTGGTGCCAATAATTGCCCGTACCGGAGAGGGGGTGGATCAGCTCATGGACACAGCTGTGTCTGTTGCAGCGGACAACACGACCACTCTGTCTCCGGCCCTGCTCCGTTACGGCCCAGACCTTGACCCGGTCATCAAGCAGATGACCGGAATCATCGAAGAGAACAAACTGCTGACAGAGCTCTACCCTCCACGCTGGACAACTATCAAAATCCTTGAAGACGATGACCAGATCCTCGACAAGGTCAGCAAGGCCTCCCCGCCCCTGGCCGATGAGCTGCTTCGGCTCAGCCAGACCGTCACCGCCCATCTCCAGCAGACCCTGGACGTCTATCCCGAAGCAATCATAGCCGATCACCGGTATGGATTTATCAGATCCCTTCTCCGCCAGGGAGTGGTCACCCGCCAGTTCCGCACCGACCGACTTTACACGTCGGACCGGATAGACAAGGTGGTCACAAATAGAATTCTGGGGCCGATAATCATGGCTCTGGTTCTTTTTGGCCTGTACACTTTTACCTTCAACTATTCGTCTGTCTTTGTCGACTGGCTGGCAGCTGGTTTCAGCTGGCTTGGTGGTTTTGCCGACACCACTCTGCCGGATGGCCCGCTCAAATCCATGATTATCTCCGGAGCCATCGATGGGGTCGGCGGCGTACTTGGCTTTGTGCCGATCATCATGTTCATGTTTTTCGGTATCGCGGTCCTGGAAGACTCGGGTTATCTTGCCAGAGTGGCCTTTATGATGGACCGGATATTTCATTTTTTCGGCCTGCACGGCTCCTCGGTCATGCCATTTATCATCTCCGGCGGTATTGCAGGCGGCTGCGCTGTTCCCGGTGTCCTGGCGACCAGAACCCTGCGCTCACCCAAAGAGCGACTGGCAACCCTTCTGACCGTGCCCTTCATGAACTGTGGTGCCAAACTGCCGGTGCTCACGCTTCTGATCGGGGCGTTCTTTTCCCAACACCAGGCCAGATACATGTTCCTGGCCACGATTGCGGCCTGGCTGGTTGCCCTGTTTGCGGCAAAATTCCTCCGCATGACCGTGCTCAAAGGCGGTTCCACGCCCTTTGTCATGGAACTGCCGCCGTACCGCCTGCCAACCCTGCGGGGACTCATGATCCACACCTGGGAGCGAACCTGGGAATATATCAAAAAGGCCGGTACCGTGATCCTCGGCATCTCCATCCTGCTTTGGGCCATGATGACCTACCCTGGCCTGCCCGAGGAGACACGAAATGGATTTGACCAGAAACGCCAGGAACTCAGCCAGGTACTGCCCGCTGAAGAAAGAGATCGTGCCCTGCTGGCCATTGATCAGCAGCAGGCCGAGGCCGCCCTGCGCCACTCCCTGGCAGGCCGGATAGGCACGGCGTTGGAATCGGTTTCCCGGGTGGCCGGCTTTGACTGGCGGACCAACATCGCCCTGGTGGGCGGTTTTGCCGCCAAGGAAGTGATCATCTCCACTCTGGGCACGGCCTATTCGCTTGGTGAAGTTGATCCGGAAGCATCAGGATCGCTCAAAGACCGGCTGATATCCGACCCGCACTGGAACCCGGCAACCGCTCTGGCCGTACTGGCCTTTATCATGTTCTATTCGCCCTGCTTTGTCACAGTTGTCGCCATTGCCCGGGAGGCAGGTTCCTGGAAATGGGCCTTTTTTTCAATGGGGTTCAACACGGTCTTTGCATTTATCCTGGCAGTGATCATCTATCAAACCGGCATGCTGCTGGGTTTTGGCGGGTAATACACAAAATACGCAAAAACAAAAAGCGGACTCTTGTCATAGCAGATGACCGGAAAAGCGGCTCGTTCCCGAAAAAAGGGTGCAGGAGGCGGGATACGCTGTTGATCCGGCATCAGACGAGGCAGGACTTGAGGTCTTGCAATCAGGCCTCCATGACGTTGCGGTTACCGACCTCATCATGTTGCCAAAACTCGACGGACTGACCCTGATCATGCGGGACAACAGGTCTGCCGGGGCCCACGGCCTGAGTTTTGCAGACCCACACCTGGACCTGATCGCCAGGGAGCTCACCCGGGGAAGACAGACAGCTCCATTATCCTCACGGCAGTAAAGAACGGTGGTTCCGGAACCGTACGTATGCAACAAGTTCATAGCCAATCACGCTGCCAAGCGTTCCTCCAGCAAACCATGGCAGGGCAAGCGACCAGTTGATATCAGCACCCAGCAGATAGAACACCATGATAGCAAGCAGGGCTGCAATGGGAAAGTACACAAGCACTGACCGTTCTATGGCTTTCATCTCAGCCTGTCTCAGGAAAAAAGGCGCTATCACAGCCCCACCGCTTAAAAAAATCATTCCGCAGACAAGCATGAAGCCAATCCCTTCCGAGTGTTGCACCAGGCCAGCCAGGTGGTCATGCTTTGTAAATCCGATTTCGAACTGGGGACAGAAAAACAAGGTAAGGGTCGCGCAGACAGCCTGTATCCCGCCAAGTTTCGCAAAAATTTTCCAAAGGGCGGGGCGCAGATCATCACCGATGGCAGCCCTGAGCCTTTCTGTCAAAATCGGTGGAGGAGTGACAGGGTCAGAGTCCACAAACTCAAGAAATTCCCTTTCCCAGCCGCCATATTCTTCTTTCCTGTCTCTCATGTCACATCCCCGGGCTTGATAATTTTTCTCAACCTTTTCAAAGCCCTGCTCACAAGTTGACGGGCATTGGAAGAAGTGGTCCCCAATGTTTTTGCAATGTCCTCAAAGGAAAAATCTTCACCATAACGCAGCTCAATGGCATGGCGCTGCTTTTTACTGAGGTCCACGTTTTCAGGTAACAATCCGTCCAGGTTATGCTTATCCTCAACCTGGAGGACCGTCGGGAGCACCTCCAGTTCATCAAGGGACACATCATGGTATTGTTTTTCCTTTTTCCTGTAGTGATCAATCAAACTGTTCCGCAGCACCGCATATAACCACGGCTCAAAAGGAAATTCACTTTTGTACCGTGACCGGGAGTGGTGCAGCCTGAGAAATACATCCTGAAAGACTTCATCAACCTCTGCGCGATTTCCCAGTCTTTTGCGTAAATAGCCATACACCAGGGATTTGTACCTGTCATAGAGGCAATTAAACGCCTCCATATCTCCCTCCTGATACAGAACCATGAGCTCTGAACCGTCCAGGGAGGTGTATAACTTTATATTTTCATTCATAGATATATTCGTCAGGGAGCACTGTTTTGTGACATGAACTATCCCAAATCCTCTCACAACAAGCTTGACGGGATTTAACCGGAGTGTCGGTTTGTACTTAACCAGCTCAAAGAGCGCAAGCCCAAAGCAGCAGAGATTGCGGTCCAGCCAAACACACGAATTCCCTTTGTCTCCGGTCCCGCCCTGTGAACAGATTGCCCCCCTACAACGCAGTAAATCGGACTTTTTAAACGCCATTGAAAAAGAACTGTCACAAACCTGGGCTCGTCTGCGAACTCAACAGTATAGCCGCATCGTATCGGTCGCGGGCGGCACCCTGGCCGGGAACATATCGCTGTATCAACCGCTAAACACAAACTGAATCAAGGAGAGCTTAGCAACCATGAAACCACGCAAAACCATTCTGATCACACTGTTTGTTCTGGTATCTTTACCCCTTGTTGCCGTGGGAAACGCTTTGGCCCATTGCGACACCGTGGACGGACCGGTAGTCAAGACGGCGCGGATTGCACTTGACAGGGAAGATATCACCCCTCTGCTGAAATGGGTCCGACCGGACAAGGAAGATGAAATCCGGACCGCCTTTCAGAAAACCCTGGCCATGCGCGCCAAGGGACCGGATGTCAAAGAGTTTGCAGATACCTACTTTTTCGAAACCCTGGTCCGCATCCACCGCGCAGGGGAAGGAGCACCCTACACGGGACTGAAACCAGGAGGAGCAGTGGACCCGGCGGTCGCGTTGGCTGACAAAGCCCTGGAGAACGGCAATGTTGACAAACTGGTCACGGTCCTGACCAACGCGATGGCAAATGGTATCCGGGAGCGTTTTCAGCGGGTCAACGTAACCAGGAAACATGCGGATGATTCTGTGGCAGCTGGCCGGGAATTCGTTGAGTCCTACGTTATCTTCACCCACTACGTGGAAGGGCTCCATGGTCTGATCAAAGGCGGAGCAGCCCATCATGGCGAAGCCGGGCATTGATTGCTGTCCTCTCTGTCCTGAGTAGAAACAAAAAAACGGGGGCCTTCGGGTTCCCGTTTTTTTCCGCCAGCGGGCAAGCAGGCACAGGCCCTGTCTCTTACAGGAGAAAGAGACCAAGCATATTACTACTATTCATCAATATACTACTATTCATCAATAAACCTTCGCTTCCCAGTCAACTCAACATGAGTGATTTGCAGGGTTTTGCCACGGATAATATCCATATCTCCACTGCTGCACTCCGGGCAGATAAAAACATACCCATCCACCTGGAAATTACGATCACACCTCTGACACCTGGCCACTATGTTTTCAAGCTCCAGGACCATATCGGCATGCTCGCAAACTGTACCTTCCCGAAAAAATTGATAGGCCTGCTCAAGAAAATGGGGCTCTATGCCCGAGAGTTTACCGACTGTCACATGAATTTTGACGATCTTTTCCGCACCGTGCTCACGTGCCACCCGGGCGCATGTTGCAATCAGTGATTGAACAATACTGTATTCGTGCATTGGGCCGGGCCCTCCTGCCTACCTGTTATCAGGAAAATTAACCGATGCTTCTGATTGCTCACCACAATCCACATCCACCCGGCACTCGTCTTCGCCGGAAAAATCAAACAGGAGAAAATCATCCTGTGATTCCCCGGCCAAGGGAAGCGGATCAAGGCAATTTTCTTTCAGATACATGATAATATCTTCTTCCCCCCTGATAAACCGCATCCCGTTGGCCCTTTTCTCGATCAATACCGGAATAGTCTCGATCCCGAATATTTTAAGGGCCAGGACATTGATATCCGGGTCCCAGGAATCCACAGGGACCAGATCGGGCAGCACCTGTTTATCTAAATGCTGAACAGGATTAAAACGGACCTCACACCGCGTACAGGTGCTCAAAAGGTCCAGCACCCTGCGGCAATGGGGACAATTGCCTGAAAACAGCAGGTACAAATGCCGTTGCGGACTGGCACACCGCTTAACGGCATAGGTGCCGTGGTCGATATTGAACATCTTCTTACCTGCTCCAGGATTATGGAACTGCAGGAGGGAAAAAATCATGAGTTCTGTGCCAAACATCAACACCGCAAGACATGCCTGTCTCCAGCCGGCCAGCATGTTCATGACGATGATGAAGAAACAGATAAAAAGACAATAAGAACAAAATGTCTGCGCGACAAAGGCCTGGTACGAGACAAGCACCCCCTCTGCCGCAATGCCGCCAAGGAGCAGCAGGCGAAGAAACACCTGCGCTCCAGGCCTGATCCCGGCCACTATGGAGGCAAGCACGAGACTGAAAAAATAAAATGCACCCACGCCATTGAACCAGAGAGGAGGAATACGGAGCAGACTCTCGACCACGCTGCAGCCCTGGTTCACGCATATAACTGAATCAGTTATCACCAGGTAAACAACCTGAACAAGCGTCGTGAAGGCTCCGAGCCCGGCCAGTGCAATCATCCAGGCAATCCTTCTCCTGCCAACCATTGGTAACAACTCACTTTCTGACGTACACATTTTCACCACAGGACCACTGAGCTTCCCGATGAGTTTCAATTTTGTGCTGTGTTAGACTGTAAACGAAAGAATCAGCAGGGGAGACTCACCGCTCTCCATACGACGACAGTTAACCGTAGCTACACATTCCAACAGGGTCAGGTACTGGGCGGGGCTTCGGAGTTTCAATAATCCAGCATTCACTATTTCAAGAATAACCACATCGCCTGGCTGACAGCAGACAGAGGACATGCCCATTTCCGCATCGTCGAGGCAGGACATGCAATCGACCCAGGATTCACGATCACAACAACATTCCGGAGGAAAACCAAATTTTTCGCTGAATTCCTCATAAAAAGAGCGCTCACGGATCAATCGGTTTCCGTCGATAGTCATACAAAGCATAACGTCCGCCTCCTGAAAACACACAAGACGATAAACACTCGACCTTCAAGAAACTCCCCTCAATCCCAGGCCATTGCACCAACCACCCCTTGCTCCGGAACGACACAACACGGCGACCAGAAAAGCTCTATGTGCATCTTGTTCATAAAGTGCATCTTTAATACTCAAAAAACACAAACAAGCAGATCTCTTTCCGTTTTCCCTGGAAATGGCCAAATCCTATCCCTATACCCTTGAATTTAACTTGACCATCGCGAAACCTTGTTGTATCAGATAACCGTGAACTGTGCAAACTGTTCATAGCTGCACAAAAAGAAAACATGGTGCCGGGAGCTTAGTTCATTCATGGCACGAACATAACCGTTTTTATCCTCTTCCTGATGAGTGCATCACCTAACCCTTTCCTCCAAAAAAACGGCTATACGCTTTCTCCTACCGAGCAGAGGCCATGTTCATGAACAAAAGCTCCCGGCACCATGTTTTTTTCGAACAGGCTCCATATCCGCCATAACACCTGGTCGACAGCCCGACACTTCGAATAAAACCACTCCATCTTCCAGCAAAGAGAAAAAAGATGTTTAGCAAGATACATTTTTCCACCAAACTCTTTATCGGTGGCATATCCTCCATGGTCCTGGTGCTGCTTGCTTCCAGCACAATCAGTATAATCCAGGCCCGTAAGGGTCTTGAAGAAACCGGAACCGTTTCTCTGAATTCGATATCGACCACCATCCTCCAGACCCTGAAGATGCAGAACGACCTTACCCAGAGCAAACTGAAAACAGACCTGGCTGTCATGGAAGGAGTCATATCACATTATGGCCCACCCGGGATTGACGCGAACAGGCTGATCACGACCAAAATCGTAAATCAGATAACAAAAGAAACGAAAAAGGTGTCCATCCCCACCCTTCAGTTTGGCAGCCTGGTGATCAACGACAACTATAAGGTGGTCGACAAGGTTCGAGACATGGTTGGCGGCACGGCTACAATTTTTCAGGTTTTACCCGGCAAACTGCTTCGGGTTTCCACCAATGTACGGAAAACAAATGGCTACCGGGCTACCGGCACCTATATTCCGTCGAACAGCCCCGTGTACCAGGCTGTCATGGCAGGAAAGACATTTTTCGGCAAAGCATACGTGGTCAACGACTGGTACCTCACCGCATACAAGCCCATGCGCGACAGCCAGGGTAACATTGTTAGCGTTATTTACGTGGGAAGAAAAATATTGACTCCCGCCCTGACCGATTTTCTGATCAAAGCGGCCCAGGAACAGGAGGCCGAGATCTACATATGGAATTCGCGGGGAGAGATTCTTGCCGACGTTACAAGTCGTTTTTCCAGGGACAACCTTTTTGCAGGGCCGGACGGTGAGGTGTTCACAAATGCCCGCAATGGGGTTATCAGGTACCGGTCGGAAAGGGACAACACCTTGAAGGTGACCTGTGTACGATATTTTGAACCATGGGACTGGCACCTTGGCGTGGAGCTGACCGGGCAGCAGTTAACCCGGGGTATCGACAGGAAGTTGACGATCAACGCCGTTTACATGCTGATTATCGCTGTTGCCTCAATCATCATCGTGCTGTGGCTGCTCATAAGAACCATAACTCAACCACTTCAGAGCCTGGCCCATCAGGCTGAACGGGTAGTGGAACAGAAAAACTTCAATGTCTTGTTTACCTATGAAGCAGATGACGCCATCGGCGTCCTTGGCAGGACCATTGTTAAAATGGTTGAAAACTTCAAATCCTTACTGGAAGAAATAAACTCCGGTATCAATCGTCTCTCCGATTCGGCCTCAGACCTGAACATTATATCCAGAACCATCAACAAAAACAGTGACGAAATATCGGCAACCGTGGACAATGTCACAGAGTCGGCCGAAGACATGGTTCAGTCGATAAACATTATGGCCTCAACAATGGAGCAGACAAACGCTAACGTCAACACCATCTCCACAGCCTCCGGAGAGCTGAGCTCAACCATCAATGAAATAGCTGAAAGTACAGAAAAAGCCAAGAACGTGGTGGATGGCGCGGTTGTCAATGCGGCAAGGACCACTGAGAAGGTCAATGCGCTTGGCAGCGCAGCCAAAGACATAAACAAAGTGACCGAAGTTATAACAGATATCGCGGAGCAGACAAATCTTCTGGCACTCAATGCCACCATCGAGGCCGCCCGGGCCGGCGACGCAGGTAAGGGCTTTGGCGTGGTTGCCAACGAAATCAAGGAACTGGCCAATCAGACCAGCACCGCGACCAGCGAAATCAAGGAGAAAATAACGTCCATTCAATCAGTCACCAGCGCAACCATCGAAGAAATAAAATCTATTTCCGAAGTCATTTCGGAAATCAACGAAATAGTCACTACCATCGCCGGTGCAGTATCAGAGCAATCTGCAACGACCCAGGAGATATCCCGCAGTATCGATGAGGTGGCGGCAGGAATAAACGAGGCAACGGAAAGCGTACACCAGACCTCGGAAAACGCGACCAAGGTGGCCTCGGACATGAGCAGGGTCGACAGGCTATCGGACAAGATGACATCTTCGGGCCGGGAAGTTCTGGAATCTTCCAGAGAACTGCTCGATCTTGCCCGCAGACTGAACTCTTTGGCTGACAGATACGGCGGCACGGCAAAAAGATGCGAACTGCTCGACCGGTGTGGTTTCTTTGCCAGTTTCAAAAACCACTCTGAAGTCGAAAAACAGGGATGGATAAAAAGATACTGTGAGAATTACGTTAAATCTGCCAACTGCGAAAGAAAAAAAATCCGCCGCAAAACAGGCCAACCTCCGGCGGACAACATGGCCCCCAACGGGAAAATGCTTTAAAAACAGGCCGTCTCAACCGTGATGGCGCTCATCTGTCTTTTGGCAGATATGGGAGGAGGCGCCCTGGTGAGACCCGGCAAGGAATTCTTCCCATGTTACAAGAGAAAGGGCCTTAAACTTGCAACCGGCAACACATGCTTGCTCCTCCTGGCCGTAACACAGGTCGCACTTGATCGCAACGAGCCGCCTTTTTCCTTCTACCTGGTCTTCAACCTCGCGCATGTCGATCGCTCCCACCGGGCAAACCATGGCGCAGGTCCCACAGCCGGAGCAATCCTCCTCATGTACCCGGACAATACCGTTCTCGACCTGAATAACGCCGAGAGGGCAGGCTCGCACACAGGGTGAATCCTTGCAGTGCATGCACTGCAAAACCGCCTTTCTGTCATCAAGTTTGACAACCCTGTTCCGGGATACGAGTTCTATACCAGCCTCCCTTGCCTCCTTGACAGACAGGCCCATATGACTGGTCGCACATTTTTTTTCACACATCTTGCATCCCTTGCAAAGGTCAGCGTCGCAAAGAATAAACCTGTGAACAGCGAATTCCATCAATCCACCTCTATCTCTCGGTACAGGATATGCACGGATCGATACTGTTGAAAATCAAGGCGACATCCGCGATCTTGTTACCTGGAATCATGACCTTCAACGCTTCCAAATGCATGTATGTGGGTACACGCCACCTCATTCTCTCCGGCCTGCTCGAACCATTGGACCTGACGTAGTAGAACAACTCTCCACGCGGCGCCTCCGACCTGGCGACAGCCTCTCCTGCCGGAATGCGCGGCAATCCTGGAGTCGTCACCGGCCCATCAGGAAGATTTCGCAGACATTGCTCCACCAGACGGATGGCCTGAAACACCTCTTCCAGGCGCACGAGGGTGCGAGCCCTGACATCTCCCTCTTCCTGCAGCACCACATCCCACTCGAGGTTATCATAGGCTGCGTATGGGTATATTGCCCGAATATCATTATTGACTCCACTGCCCCGAGCAGTCGGCCCGACCACGCCAAGCCGCAAAGCATCCTCCCTGGGCAGAACTCCGACCCCCTCTGTTCGGGCCCGAACAATTTTGTGATCCCGGAAAATAGCAAAGAGCTCTCTTAGAGGTTTTTTCAGACTGTTCAGCTTTCTGGTCAGATAGCGGATCTGCTCGCCATCAAGGTCATATTTAACTCCACCTATGGTATTAGCGCTGAGATCCATCCGGTTGCCCCAGATGGTCTCCTTGATGTCCTGCAGGACCTCTCTTGTTTCCATGGTCTGAGTCATGAGGGAGTGAAAACCGATCAGATGGGCCTGCATGCTTACATTGAACAGATGGGAGGCAGCCCTTTTCACCTCGTCGGCTATAACCCGTAAAAACTCGGCCCTGGGCGGGATGCGTACTCCGGCAATTTTCTCCACCGCCATGATATAAGTGAAAGGGTGATTGTTGGAACAGAGAGAGCAGGTCCGTTCCGTGATAATCATGTTCTGAAGAAAATTACGGCGAAGCACAAGAGCTTCCATGCCTCTGTGGACAAAGCCGCTCAGGATATCCACACTTTCAACGGTTTCTCCATGGAGATGAACCTTGAAATATACAGGTTCCTCCAGCGCTATATGGACCGGGCCGACCGGCACTTTGTACACATCACCCATTCCTTTCCTCTTTTGCCTGATTGATCCTTTCCCAAAGGGTGTTGGTCGCAGCGCCCGCCATGGCATCCGACAGGGTCATGTACTCTCTGAATACCCCCTGAGCTATGCTTTCATCCAGAATCAACCGTTGCGGATCAGGGTGACCGATCAGTTTAATGTCAAACAGATCTTTCATTTCCCGTTCTGCCCAGTCCGCGCTTTTAAGATACGGAGTAATGGATGGAACTGTTGAATCTCCGGTGGTCAAAGTGGCGGTCAAAACCACACCATCCACGTCAAAATGATACGCCACCTCATAGCCCGCATCGATCACATAGGGTGTCAATGTCACTACCCGGCCACCATGTTTATGTACCATCGCGGCCACCGAGGTGATATCCTCTTTGTCGTTGAGCTGAACATACAGGTCCTGAATGGCCCCGGTATCGACGCATGTGTGTTTTTGCTCAAAACCGGAATTGACGTACACCTTCAGTTCGGACAGCAGAGTGGACACCAGCTCCGCCCTGTTCGCACTCATAAGTACAACCTCCTGAAATTCTCTTTTTTCCTGCACTCCGGACAGAGTGATGCCAGCTGCCTGAGCTCTTTACTGACTTCGATGAAAGCACGCTGGAGAAGCGATTCAACAGGCGGTTTCATCTGCCGGCCACACTCCCTGCAAGATACAAAAAGGACTGTGCCCTCTGCTACAGGCAGGTATTTGTCCTCCTGGAGCTGAGCTGTATGAAAATTATCTGTATGGTATACTGCGGACGTTGGACAAAAATATTCACAATTGCCGCAATGGGTACAGGTGCCAAGCCAGAAGGAAAACGAGATCCCCTGACCGTCCTTCTGCGGCGTGACCCTGATGGCATCGGCCGGACAGACATGCTCGCAGGTTCCGCAACCTATACACTCTTTCTGATCATAAGCCAGAATTCCTCTGTACTTCTCCGGCGTGCTCGTTTCGCCAAAAGGATAGGGATCGGTCGTCGGTCCGTTAAAAAAGTTCCTGATCGCTATTCTCAAAAATCCAGCCATAAATTACGCCTCTTCCTGCCAGCGGGTTATTTTTTCTTTCCAGATATTGATTGCCTGGGCCACACCGTCAAGAATTGATTGCGGCCGTACGGGACAGCCACAAACATTCACATCAACATCAACATACGAATCAAGAGGACCCCTGATGGAGTAACTGTCCCTGAACACACCACCGCTGATTGGGCAGATACCCACCGCAACCACCACTCTCGGCTCCGGTATTTCGTCCAATAGCCGTATCAGGTACGGTTCCGACCTGGCAGTGACAGGGCCAGTCACAAGAACGATGTCTGCATGTTTAGGCGACCCGGTATACTTGCATCCAAGCCGCTCGACATCATAGCGTGGTATCAAGGCAGTGGTGGCCAGTTCCACGTCACAACCGTTGCATGATCCGGTATTGATCCGAAAAAGCCAGGGTGATTTGACCGCATATTTTATCAGCATTACAAACTCCTACACAAAGAGAACCAGGCCCAGGCTCAAGAGAGCAAGGGTTGTTGGAACGATCATGAGAAACCTGAAAGCCTGGTCAACCCTGAAGCTCGGCATGGTGGCGTGGACAAGAGCAATGACAGCGACAATACCGGCACTTTTCCCCATGAACCAAAAAATATTTACAATTGCGCTTTCCCCTGCCATACCCGGCATAAAGAAAACCTGAAGCACCGTGACCATTACCAGCAGCTTCAGGGCATGGGTCACCTCGAAAAGAGCCAGGGCCAGGCCACTGTATTCCATAAGGTAACCCTTCATAACATCGGCATCGTTTTCAGCGATGTGAAACGGAGGCACCTCCAGGGTTGCCAGCATAAACAGGACAAAGGCGACAAAAGCAGGAATCATCCTGGGATCGGAAACAAAGGATCCATGCATTACCTGATAGTTGACAATACCCTGAAGGGAAAACTGGGCTCCATCTCCCGCTCCGGCCTGCAACGCAACGGTGAAAAGCACAAGTATAAAGGTAATCTCGTAGGCGAACATCAACACGACCTCGCGGGACACCGAAATAGCCGCATAGGTAGAGCCGGAGGAGCTGCCCCCCATGACATGGGATACAGCCGGCAGGGCCATCAGGTACAAAAGAACTATGAGATCACTGTTGGGGCCGGCACCGTCATGCACGCCACTGATCGGCAGAATAAATACGGCTGCCAGCATACCGGCCAGACCAAAAAGAGGGGCTATGATAAAAAATATCCTGTTAGTGGCATCGGCCGGGATCAGGACCTCCTTGAATCTCAGCTTGACTACGTCGAGTAGATTCTGGTAGATCGGCGGGCCGACCCTTCCCTGGAAACGGGCAACAGCTATCCGCTCCAGGCCAAGCAGCATCAGTCCGAAAACAACGGCAAACAGACCGCCGGGGAAAACGAGGAATGCCAATACATCACTAACGTTCAACATAATCGCCCTTCACTCCGATTATTCTTTTTGACAACCTGACCATACCCTTTATGACCGCCTTGGAATCCTCATAGAAGTTCACGGAAGCCACATGCGAATCCTTACTGCTGAGATCCTGTACCCCACAGGCGTATACATGGGTCGACCTCGTTTTGACCTTTGTGAAAAGGTATACAGCATAGACCGCAGCAATGGCTGAAAGCAGCATTATCGCTACATACAGCATATTGATCCCGCCTACGCCATGATCAATCAGGGACAGGCCTGTAACAAGTGGCTCCATACTGAACTGGACGAGTATCAGGTTGATGAATTCAAGCGCAAGGCCGGGAAAAATACCGAGCACGACACTTAAACCCGCAAGAATCATCATGGGCACAAGCATGAACCAGGAGGCTTCTTTCGCGTCCTGAACAGTGTCCTGAATCTGTCCCAGATAGGCCGAATGCATGAACTTGATGAAAGAAGCCAGGGTCAGGACGGACCCGAAGAGGGAGAGTATCGCTATTCCGATGAAGCCGGAGTCCATGACAGCATGATAGATCATCCACTTTGACACAAATCCGCTGAACATCGGCACACCGGAAATCGCCAGCACCCCGACCATGAAGCAAAAAAAGGTAACAGGCATCTTCCTGGCCAGCCCCCCCAGCTTGTCCATCTTGTCCGTGCCTGTAGCGATAAACACCGCACCTGCACAGAGAAAGAGAAGATTCTTGAAAAACATATGATTGACAAAATGAAGCAATCCCCCGGCCAGCCCGAGCGAGGTCATCAGGGAGCAGCCCACGACCACGTAACCAAGCTGACTGACCGTGTGAAAGATCAACAGTCTTTTCATGCTGTTGGTCAACATGGCAAAAGAAGCGGCAAGAACGATGGTCAGGGCACCGATCCAGCCGCTTATATGCTGGACAAGTCCAAGGGACAGGAAGTTGGTCACTGTGACGCCAGCCGCGGCAATGAAGAAAATCTTGACCATCATGAACGGCCCGCTCTTAAGAACCGTAGATGATATGTATCCGCTGATCGGCGTGGGAGCTGGTTTGGGATGCATCTGGTAGTCAATGCGGAAAGGAAGCTGCGCAGCCTTCATGAGAAATCCCAGAGTCAGCAGACCAACAGCGACGGCTGTAGTTTCCGTGTACTGAAACATGCCTGCCATGACTGCAAAATCCCACGTTCCAATTTCCTTGTACATTATGGTCACTGCGACGGTGAGCAATGCCGCCCCAAAATAGTTGAACGTGAAATACTTGCCGGCCTCCTGGACAGAAAACGAGTCTCCCTCATGGGCCAGGGCAAGATACATGATCCATCCACTCATGATTTCCCAGAAAAAGAACATGCTGAAAAGATCCTGGCTCAAGCTGACACCGAGCAATCCGGAAACCATCAACAGGAAAAAAACATAAAACCGGAACTGGGAGTGGGAATGCTCCATGTAACTGACTGAATAGGTAAACTGCAGAGCTCCCATGAAGAGGACAAGATAGGCAAATCCTGTCCCATATGGACCAGCATCGGTGGTGCACATAACCGTCATCGCCAGCAGACACACCCCTGCCGACAGCAACCCGGCGATTCTGTTTGACTTCCTCCCGACAAACCAGACAGCCCCGGCACCTGCAACCAAAATCAGCACCGGCAGGTTCCAGCTGATAGCCATTACGGGGTTCCCGGACACCGGAGAACCAAGAGCGCCGGCGAGCCAGAAAAAGGGAAGAACCGCAACCTGGGGGAGAAAGCCACCCACGACAGACAGAGCCAGCAGAACATACGGCCATTTCAGATCGTTTTTGGACGCCTCCTCCGGCAGATGCCCTCGCTCCCTGTACCTCTCGAAAAAAATCACCCTGATCACACGAAGAAAAACCAGGAAATAGAGAATCTCTCCGGCTGCCAGCAGTACCGAACTGACAATTTTTCCGGAATCAACAAAGGCATAGACCATGAGAACCTTGCTGAAAAAGGTGGAAAACGGCGGCAATCCCATCATTGCGAACAACCCGGCTCCAAGCGGTATCGCTGTCAGCGGAACAACGCGGCCAATGCCGCGCATATCCTTCAGAAAACCACTGCCGGCCTGTCTGCGTAAAAGAGACGCCACCAGAAGCATCATTCCGGTGACCAGGATGAAGTTGAAGACATGATAGAAAAAGGAGGCCAGGGCCAGGGAAGAGTCCAGGGTAAGCAGAGAACGAATGTCCACAACAAGTCCAACAAAAGAATAGATCAGCACTTTCTTGAGCTCGTTATGGAACAGGGCCTTCAAACCGCAAAAGACAAATATCAAGGTGCAGAGCACATGCAGAGCTTCCGCAGAGTGGCCCTGGATCAACGCGGAACTACCGCCAAGGGTCGCAGCATCCATACCTCATCCTCCTATCAACACCTGGTCCGATGGTCAGTATTTAGACCACAGCTGCCACAAGAACCAAAATCAACATAGAGCGCACTTTTCGCAACGATTGCATATTATGCACAGAAAGAAATTGCGACAACCTGGCACCGAGACGTCACCTCGTCACTGGCGACATACATATAATATCTTTTAATACAAGAAAGATATGTAAAAAAACAGACGGAAGCCATGCTGAATTGGCAAAAGATAATACTTGATACTTATACCCAATTAGCACAATACGACACAATTGTCACTACAAAAATGTCGACAATACAACATCTCTGCTCACAAGCCCATGCCACCTTGAAGCATCAAGAGCCTCGGCCACGTGCAACAGCATGCTGACTGCCACTGTATTGCCTACCTCGCAAGCCTTTTCATTGAAAATCAACGACACCCCTGATAATCTACAATGTCACGCAACAGTGGACATGGTTTTACCGCAATGCCTTATGGACCACCCCTGTCAGTTGCAAGACTCGACTTTTTGCCGAATCGCCGATCCGCTGACTTCAATGAAAAAAGGGCGTCAACGCCCTGAACTATCTCAGGCTCACCACCGGATACGACCAGAACAGCACTGAACTATTCACACTCATGGACAATCAAAAAATATCCCGGCCACAAAATGATTGCGGGCAAACATCCTTCTTTCTCGAAGCAATCAACAAGGTTGCGGAAAAACTCCTTGCGGCGAGAAAAAAAATTCCCTGGCAGGAAGTTATCGATCTCATTGGCCCTGCATCCAGCTCCAGCCGCTGCTACATTTTTCTCAACAAAGTTACAGCCAATGGCACAATACTCTGTAGCCAGATAGCCGAATGGTGTGCGGAAGGGATCAGATCTGAGCTGGAAAATCCAATGCTGCAGAACCTGGATCTGGCCGAGACAACTCCGCGATACTTCCGGATCCTGTCGGCCGGCGATATTGTCTGCGAGCACATTTCCGACATTCATGGCCCGGAGCGTGATATTCTCGAGCCCCAGCAGATCAGCTCCATCCTTCTCATTCCAATCATGACCAGCAGTGAATTTGCCGGATTCATCGGTTTTGACGCATGCGTCAAGCCACGACAGTGGACGGATAATGAAACCCGATACCTGAAAACCGCAGCCAGGCTTCTGGCGCATGCTCTGGAGCGCCATCAGGCCGAAAGAATGCGACGCGAAGAAATGAAAAAGTTCAATACCGTCATGGATGCACTGGACGCCGTGGTTCTTGCCGCTGATTCGGAGACCGAAGAAATTGTTTTTCTCAACCGGTACGGGTACAAAATCATGCAGGAAGCATCTGGAGACAACCCGCCCTGGCGACCGGCAGACCAGCCAGACAATTCAACCGGCAAGATGCTGCGCGACCATAGCGATAACTCTGAAGAGATCGGCCTCTACGAACACCACGACACCAAAAGCAACCGCTGGTACCAATGCCGGAACCAACAAATCAGATGGCCTGACGGACGCACGGTTCGCCTGGAAATCGCGACCGACATCACTGTCCTCAAAGACACTGAACTGAAACTGCAGGAGAGTGAAAAACGCTACCGGAAATTTTATTCCATGTTTCGACTCATGGCCGACAACATGCCTGACCTGCTCTGGGCCAAGGACTTGAATCGCCGGTTCATTTTTGCCAACAAGGCCATCTGTGACAAACTGCTTCAGGCTAAAGATACGGAGGAACCCATCGGCAAGACAGACATCTTCTTTGCTCTTCGGGAGCGGGCCGCCAGACCGGAACGGACCGACTGGCACACCTTTGGAGAAATCTGTCAGGATTCCGATGCCATGGTCATGGCCAGCGGCCGGGCCGGACGTTTTGATGAATTTGGCAATGTGCGCGGAAAGTTCATGTTCCTTGATGTCTACAAAGCCCCGATACGGGACGAGGACGGAGAAATGATCGGCACCGTGGGCTGCGGCAGAATCGTCACCCGGGAAAAAGAGTTGGAACAGCGGCAAAAAGAAACCATGGATCAACTCCAGGACTCACTTGCCGAAAAAGAAACCCTGCTCAGCGAAATACACCACCGGGTAAAAAACAACCTCCAGGCTCTCATCCACCTGATAACCATGCAGGAATCCATGATAGATTCCAGCCAAAGCGCCCGCCAGGCCTTTCAGGAAATCAGGGAGCGTATCATGGCCATGGCCCTGATCCACACCCAGCTCTACCAGTCGGACAACTTCAACCAGATCGATATCAAAACCTACACCGAACGACTGATCACCAACCTGTTCAGGCTGTCGCGCAACACACCGTTGATTAACAAAAATATCCTTGCCGGGAAAATTTTTCTGCGGGTGGATACAGCCATTCCCTGCGGCATGATCATCAGCGAGCTGATCTCCAACGTACTGAAATACGCTTTTCCAGAAGATTATCTCCAGGCCAATAAAGAAGTCCGGCCAACGGTCTGGATCAGCTTCACTGAATCAGAAGAAGAATACACCCTGTGTGTCAGCGACAACGGGGTCGGCCTGCCCAGGGAACTTAACCATACCAAAAGCAAAAGCCTTGGAATGAAACTCGTGCATATCCTGGCCACCCATCAGCTTGGCGGACAAATGCATATCCAAACCGGCAATGGCACCATGACCACGATCAACTTCCCCAAAAAACGATAACCAAACCGTCCACAAAGCCCCGGACACCGCTGACCTGATATCGTCAAACGCTTCGCATCGAGGCCAAAGATCGGGCCGGGGATGGGTAGAGAGCGAGGACCACTGTCCATGACAGGAAAAAAAATACTTATAGTTGAAGATGATGGGATTATCGCCTTGCTGCTGGGGGAGATAACGACCCGTAACGGCTACGAGGTCGTAGCGATGGTGGCGACAGGCAGAGACGCGGTAACCCGGGCGCAGACCGAAAAACCAGACCTGATCCTGATGGACATCAACCTGGCGGGCGACATGGACGGCATAGAAGCTGCGACCATCATCAGGGCTCACCTGAATGTACCTGTTGTCTTTCTCACAGCCTATGCCGATCATGCCACTCTTGAGCGGGCCAAAAAGACCGGTCCCTGTTCCTACGTTCTCAAACCGGTAACAGAAGAAGACCTTATCAATACCATCGAACAGGCCCTGAACATTCTCCACTGATACAGGAAGCTGTCCACGGGAGAGTGATCCTCATCCGCAACCAAAAAAGGGACCAGGAGCGGGAGGAAAAACGCCCCCGCCCCAGGTCCCTTTCACACATCCTGTGCCCGGGAAATCAGAAAAATTATTCAAATATCCATTTATCGGTATTTCTCTCCCAACCAGGAATATCATCACCGAACCAGAGTCCGATTTCGGCGGCAGCGCTTTCCTCACCGTCGGAACCGTGGACGATATTGCGTCCGATTTCCAGGGAAAAATCAGCGCGGATGGTCCCGGGAGCCGCCTGGGAAGGGTTGGTCGCGCCCATGGTGGTCCTGGCCGTGGCGATAGCTCCGGTTCCTTCCAGAACGATGGCCACCACCGGCCCGGAGGTGATGTAATCGATCAGATCCCGGTAAAAAGGTTTTTCCTTATGGGCCGCATAGTGCCTGGCCGCGAGCTCCTCGGATACATGCATGAATTTCATGGCCACGATTTTAAGGCCGCGACGCTCAAAACGGTGAATAATTTCGCCAACAAGACCCCGCTGCACTGCGTCGGGTTTAATCATGACAAAGGTACGTTCCATGGTCAACTCTCTCCTTTACAAAAAACATGATACATTAACAAAAAAGTCGATAACCTTCTGTGTCTGCAAACGGCTTCTGATACGCTCTCGCGGCCGGCCCCACCCTACCATATATCCCCTGTCCTGCGCAATCATCCGAAGGGCCGGAAAACAAAAAAATGAAGAACCCGAAAAATGAAAAAAGGAGGGGTCACTCTCCCATGCGCTGGCGGGTCTCGATGGCCCTGGCCAGGGTGTGCTCATCGGCATACTTGATATCCATGCCCATGGGAATACCGCAGGCCAGCCGCGTCACACTGACCGGAGCCTGGTGCAGGATTTCCATAAGATAGGATGCCGTGGCCTCACCAGGCACTGTTGAGCTGGTGGCGAGCAGGATCTCATCAATACCTCCATGACGGACACGCTCCAGGAGTTCCTTGATCTTCAGCTCGTCGGGCCCGATACCATCCATGGGTGACAAAACACCATGGAGAATATGGTACAGGCCACGGAAGACACCTGTCTTTTCAATAACCATCAGATCGCCGGGCTCCTCGACCACGCAAACGATCCTTTCGTTACGGCGCGGGTCACCGCAGATGGCACAGGGATTGGTTTCGGAAAAGGCAAAACATCTGGAACAGAGCTGGATGGAACTGTGAAGCATGGCCAGTGACTCGGCCAAGCCCCGGGCTTCGGCAGCGGGTCGTCGCAACAGATAGAGAGCCAGGCGGGTGGCGGTCTTGTGACCAATGCCGGGCAGCTTCTGAAAATCGTTTATCAGCCTCTCAAGGGCCGGCGGTACAGCCTGCATGACAGCTCAAAACAGGCCGGGAATGCGCATGCCACCGGTCAGTTTGCTCATTTCGCCCTGTCCCAGCTCCTTGGCCTTGCGCAGACCATCGTTGACAGCTGCAATGATGAGATCCTGCAGCATCTGCGGATCGTCAGGGTTGATGACTTCCGGCTCGATGGACATTCCAAGCACATCCCCCTTGCCGTTGACCGTGACCGTCACCATGCCGCCGCCAGCGGTACCGGTCACCGTCCTGGTGGCCAGCTCTTCCTGAACCTGGGCCATTTTTTCCTGAAAATGCCGTGCCTGCTGCATCAGTTCACTGATATCCATTTCCACATCCTCCACGATATTTTTCCCTGCAACTTTTTTCCGGCACCACATTACACCCAGACCTTACACCGAAGCATCTCCTCCCTCCCTGGCGCTGGAATCCAACGGCTTGCGGAACCGGGGACCCACCCGGATATCTCCCACCTGGCCGTTGAAAATCTCCACTGCCGCCAGGACCAGGGGATCGCTGGCCAGGGCCTGACGTTCCTGCTGGGGACCGATTCCGTTCTCTCCGTCCACGCCACAGTCTCCTTCCGGAACATGAAAGACCACCCGGAAGGTATCCTGGAAAAAGTCCATGGCGAACTCGGTGAGCAGGGTTAGATTTTCCCTTTTTTTCAACATGGCGCAATCCACCGATTCGGCGTATTGAATCACCAGTCGATCTTCTTCGAACCGGGCTCCTTCGGCCCGTTGCAACACTGCGGCCATCCACTGTTTACGTTCCCGGACATATCCGATGAAACCTTCCCAGTGCCGGCGCACATCCTTGCGCCGATCCTGCTGACGGCCACTTTCCGGCACCCCCCCTGTGACGGGAAGAACAGAATCTTCTGCTGGATCGGGGCGGGACTTTGCCATTTTGTCTGGCTGGCCATGAACCGGGACTTTCTCCATGCGGTCCGGCTGTGGAGAAACAGATTCGTCCCGCAGAGCCGGATCAGATCCCTGCCGGACAGCGGTATCAGAGGGCAAATCTGGAAGCGTGGCTTCCGTATCCATGCTGGATGGAATCGACACCTGGCTCACAGGAGGAGGGACAGTTGGTCTCTCCGGCCGATGCTCCCTGGCCACCGGCTCCAGCTCTATCCCCTGCAGGGCCTGGTCAAGTCGCTCAAGCAGGGTAGCCACGGAAACCACCTCGGGAGCCTGTACCGCCCGAATAAACGCCATCTCCAGGGCCAGCCGCGGCCGGGCGGAAAAGGTCACTTTTTCAAGGCTGTCAAGAAGAAGATCAAACATGGAAGATACGGTTTCCGCACTGTGCCGGACCGCACATCGGCGAAGCTGTTCAAGCTCCTCAACCGGCAGATCGAGCTGGCGGTCGGGTTCCCTGCTGACCCGGCAGATGAGCAGGGCCCGAAACCAGTCGAGCAGATCGTTGATGAATCGCTTGACGTCCATACCGTAGGTGTACACCTGGTCAAGACGTTCCAGGGCCGTGGCCAGATCACCCGCCAGCAGGGCCTGCCCCAGCTCGCCAATGACCTCATGACTGACCAGACCCAGAATCTCGACCACATCTTTATCCCGAACCTCCTCGCCGCAGTACGAAAAAACCTGATCCAGCAGACTAAGCCCGTCCCGTACCGACCCACCGGATTCCCGGACAATCAGCCGTAGAGCCTGAGGCTCAATCCGGACCCCTTCCTGATCGGCAAGGCGTTTGAAATGGGAAGACAGCTCTTCGGGACTGACCCGCTGCAGCTCGTAGCGCTGACATCGGGATAAAATGGTGACCGGCACCTTGTGCAGTTCGGTGGTGGCGAACATGAAGTAGACATGTTCCGGTGGCTCCTCCAGGGTTTTCAACAGTGCGTTGAAGGCCTCGGTGGTGAGCATGTGTACTTCGTCGATAATAATAATCTTGAAGCGGGAACCCGTCGGCATAAAGCGGATGTTTTCCTTGAGTTCCCGGATTTCCTGAATACCACGGTTGGAAGCACCGTCCACTTCATGCAGGTCCACCGAGGATCCGGCCATTATCTCCCGGCAGGAGCGGCAGGTGTTGCAGGGTTCGGGTGCAGGACCCTGTTCGCAGTTGAGGGCTTTGGCCATGATCCTGGCCAAGGTGGTTTTACCGGTTCCGCGAACACCACTGAAAATGAGCGCATGGGCTACTCGATTCTGGGCCAGAGCGTTCTGCAGTGTCCGGACAACGGAACGCTGCCCTACAACCTCGGCGAAACATTGTGGTCTGGATTTTCTGGCAAGGACAAGATAGGACACTGGCAGCTTTCAGAAACCTGATTCAGATGGAGAAGGTGGGGCAACATCCTGTTTTTCTGCTGGCCATACGATACCTCATACGAGGATAAACAGAAACCGGAAAGCTGAAAAAAGGATAGCCGGGCAACCCTGCAACACACAAAGAGATTCACTACCGCTGCTTCCTCCCGGACCTGACGGAGTTCGTGAGTCTTTGTTGCGCAGGACCCGGCTATCACACCCAGGTCTGATATGAAATACAGGTCGATGGCCTGTGTGATGTATTATAATCCCCCGACAGCCAAAAGGCAACCCGAGATGCACAGTATCAATGGCGGAGAGGGTGAGATTCGAACTCACGGTACTTTCGTACACACGCGTTCCAGGCGTGCACCTTAAGCCACTCGGTCACCTCTCCGCTTAAGAGATGCTGAAGCAGAATACAAAAAAAATGTCTCTCTTTTTCCACCCTGCTTTCCTGCGACCCTCTTTTATCCGGTGTTCCTTTTTTTGACAACAGAAAAATACCGTTATCGACGAGAACGGAAAAAATTTTTGAGAAGCAGGCCGCACTCTTTGCCAAGAACTCCGCCGGTGATAACGAAACAATGGTTGAGCAATCCGTCACTGCCGATTCTGTATTTCGAGACCAGGGCGCCGGCTTTGGGATCATAGGCGCCAAAAACCACCCGCTCCACCCGTGCATGGACCAGGGCCGCCGCACACATGGCACACGGTTCCAGGGTGACCACCATTGTGGTTCCGGGTAACCGGTAATTGCCGACCTTCTCTGCAGCCTGACGCAGGGCCCGCATTTCCGCGTGCCCGGCTGGATCATGAGCCTGGACACAGTTGTTACCAGCGGCAGCCAGGACTTTTCCCTCTCTGCCAACAAGTACCGCGCCCACCGGAACTTCGCCCAGGACCGCAGCTTCTCCGGCCTGGGCAATCGCAAGTCGCATCAGGGCAATATCCTTGCCGCACGCCGCGGCATTGTTTCCTGGAAAGCTCGACTCCATGGGGCTCCATCCTATTTCCGACTCAAAAACAATCTCTCGGCCCGACAGATGATCGGCCGGAAGGCCGATACAGATTCGGAGCAAGCGGGAAAGTCACTTAAAAGCTTACTAACCCCGGCATGTTCCACAAAAAAACTCTTTCAAGGCTTTGCTTTTGTCGTCAAACACCATATAATTACAAAAAAGATACAGAGATAACATTTTCGAAAGCCACCAGGAATGCTCCACCATCCCCATGCCCGAAGCGAAATACACGGTATTAGCCTACGAATCCATACCCGAGGCCCGTCAGGCAATAAGCGACGCCCTGAAGGACATGGCCGAGATAACCTTTCATTCCTCGCCGGGATCGTTCCAGCAGGAAAGAAAAAAGAAACAATTCGACCTTATCTTCCTCAACATCGAACCCAGAAACGGGGTCCATACGGACGCTACCTTGAAGCCGCTCCAAGAAACTCTTGAAGACGCAACATACACCCCGATCATTGTCACCTGCAAGCTTGAGAGTGCCGACCTGATCGTCAAAGCGATCAAGGAAGGAGCCTTCGATTTTCTTGCTCCCCCTTTTTTTCCGGAAAAGGTACAGCTCGCCGCGACCAGGGCCATCCGTCAGCGGGAACTGCAAAACGAGATAGATTACCTGCGGCGCAAGCAGGACGTGGTCTACGATTTTGACAGAATCATTGCCGAGAGCCCCTCGTTCAAAAAGGTCATCACCAGCCTGAAAAAATTCGCCGCCACAGACTCCACCATCCTGATCACAGGAGAAACCGGTACAGGAAAGAGTTTTCTTTCCGGCTCCATCCATTACAACAGTCCCCGCCGCCACAAACCCTTTATAAAAATAAACTGTGCCAATATTCCCGAGACACTCCTTGAAAGCGAACTGTTTGGCCACGAAAAGGGGTCGTTCACCGGGGCAGACAAGCAGAGGATAGGCCGATTCGAACAGGCCAACGGCGGCACCATCTTCCTCGACGAAATTGGTGAGATCTCCATGGACATTCAAAGCAAACTGCTACGTGTCCTGGAGGAGAAATCCTTTGAACGAGTGGGAGGCAACAAAACCATCAACGTCGATGTCCGGGTCATCGCCGCCACCAACAAAAACCTCAGCGAACAGATCAGCGCTGGAAAATTCAGGGAAGACCTCTATTACAGGATCAATGTCCTGCCGGTCCAGCTGCCTTCCCTGCGGGAACGTCCCCAGTGCATCGAGCCACTGGCCAGAATCCTCCTGGACAAGGCTTGTCAGTCACTGAAAAAAAAGATCAAGGGTTTTTCCCCCGACGCCCTGGCCCTGATCAAGAGCTATCGCTGGCCTGGCAATATCCGCCAGCTGGCCAACACTATCGAGCGGGCGGTAATCCTTGAAGACAGTGATCTTATCCATCCCGACGCCATACAGATTCCGGAGCTGCAGAAAAACAGTCTCAGCAGGACAATCACCTGTGAGCCCCTGGAGGTACACGAAAAGGACATGATCATCAAGGCCCTGGAAGAAAATCTCTGGGTGCAGAAAAACGCCGCCAAACGGCTGGGGATCAGCCCCCGGGCCCTGAACTACAAGATCAACAAGTTCGGTATTACCCACCCCAACTGGCGCAAGAACAAATAATTGCCCTGTCACGGAACTCCTGTGCCTTTCGTCCATGTGCAAACAGACGAACACAGCTACAGGAACCGCGCCTCTTTTCTCCTGTCCTGTCGTTATCGCCTGGCGGCGACCAGGCTCTCCAGATAGGCTGTCCACTCTGCCATTCCCTGGCCGGTCGGCGCCGCCAACTCAAAGATCTGCAGACCAGGCTTCAAACGCAGTGCCTCCCGGCGGGCCTCTTCCACGGAGAAATCAAAATAGGGCAAAAGGTCTGTCTTGGTGATCACAAAGACATCAGCCCCTGTGAAGGTGGTCGGATACTTGGCAGGTTTATCCGAGCCTTCCGGCACCGAGACAAGAATGACACGCTCATGTTCACCCAGGTCAAAGGTTGCCGGACAGACCAGATTGCCCACGTTTTCAATGAAAATCAGGTCTAATGCGCCCGAATCCACCTGTTTTTCCAGCGCATGCAGTCCTTTGTGAACCAGCGGCGCATCCAGGTGACAGGCTCCTCCTGTGGTCAGCTGCACCACCGGCACGCCTTTTTTTCGAATCCGGTCCGCATCACGTTCGGTCTCGATGTCTCCTTCGATCACCCCGATACGGAGCCGGTCCCTCAGCGTCATGATGGTATGCTCAAGCAGGGTGGTCTTGCCGGAACCTGGACTTGAGATCATGTTGATGGCCACAGCGCCCATGGCCTCGATGTGGTATCTGTTTCGGGCCGCCTGCTCCCGGTTTGCCGCAAGCAGGCTTTGATGGACATCAACCACTGTGCCCGTTGTTTCATCGCCGCCATGGCATCCGCATGAATCACACATTTTTCCTTTCCTGTACTTTTGGCTGTTTAGCAATTAAACGACCGGCTTATCACTCCATCTCCACCTGGGTGAGGACCAGGTCCGTTCCCTCGCTCCTGGTTATCTCCAGAGTAGCATCCCGGGCCGGTTCCCAGTCAGCCTTGAGGGCATCGAAACCAAAAACAAAGGAATCGACAACGATGCCGGCGGAAACACCGATTGAGACCCGGACCGTGCGGATCCGTTTCGCCCCGTGGGCATCGACCAGCCCACCGAGCTGACTCATCAGGCCCTGGGCCAGAGAAAACTCATGCACGGGCCCCCGGCTCCTTTTCTTCCAGCACCACCCCATGGGTGGCGAGACACTTGATGATAATAACCAGGACCTCGCCTATCCTGGGCTCCAGTCTGGGGGACAGACCGATACCCGTGGACAGATCCTCTGGAACTACGGTTATCATTTCCACTCGTTCAGGTGATTTGCCCCGCAATTCACAGAGCGAAAGAATTTCAAGCAGACCGACCTGATGGGGTGACATCCTGGTCTGGATATTTCCGGAGCGGACATCCTGGTCGGTAAAACGGTGAATGGAGCCCGGTTCATCATCAAGACTGACCGTATCGACGACATAAAGCACATCCACATTTTCGATAAAGGGGGCCAGCATAATACCGGCTGTGCCACCGTCCAGGACCTGGACGTTCTTCGGTACCCTGTAGAGATGGTTGAACTTCTCGACAAAGTGCACCCCAAAGCCTTCGTCCCGGAGAAGCAGGTTGCCGATCCCCAGGATACCTATTTTCTGAAGTTGCATAAAACAAGAAGAGGGCCGGAGGCCGCGCAAAGGCGGCCTCCGGAAAAAGAGTCATTATTTGGAATGCCTGAACTTGTAACCGTTGAAAATAGAGGAGATCAAGCCGTCTTTGGATACAAGATCGTTCCAGACACAAAGATAAACATGGATCAGCGCAAAGATCATGAAATACCATGTAAGCAGATAATGGACAAACCTGGCCGTCTGTTGCGGGCCGAAAAACTGTCCGACCTGCTGCCAGGAGGCAGATTCGGGGTAGAGCATATAGAACCCGGTCAGAACCATTGCCAGAGCTGCCAGGAGAGTCAGCCCATAAGCACTGCCGGCCAGGGCATTATGCCCAAGCCGGTCTTCGTGGCTGTCTGACAGATAGCTGTAGGCCTTGAGTGTTGCAATGAAATTACGGATATTTCTTGGAGTAACTGGAAGAAAATCCCAGAATCGCTCCTGCCGGTTACCGAAAACAAGCAGGTAGAGGCGGGCCAGCACCGCCCCTGTAAAAACGAACGCCGCAATAAAATGGATATAACGCATGGTGGCAACCGGAAAAGTGGTCGTGCCTTCAAGCCAGGTATTGGTCCACGGATAATGGATATAAAACCCGGTCACGCTGAGCACCAGTATAGACAGGGCAAAGGCCCAATGGTAAAGCCTCAGCAGGATGGACCAGGTGTATTTTCTTTCGTACTGCATAACTCCCTCCTGTAAATCAGAGATTGCAGATCTTTCCCCCCAGCCGTCCTCACAGGGCCTTTACCTTGCAAAACTCCCTGCCTTCCGGATCCAGCATGTGTACCGCGCAGGCGATACAGGGATCAAAGGAGTGCACTGTACGCAGGACCTCAAGGGGCATTTCCGGATCGGCCATGGGGTTACCCACCAGCGATGCCTCGTAAGGCCCAGGCTTGCCCTTCTCGTCCCGGGGGCCGGCGTTCCAGGTGGAGGGCACCACGCACTGATAGTTTTTAATCTTGCCGTCCCGGATGACGATCCAATGCGACAGGGCGCCGCGCGGTGCCTCGTGGAAACCGAAGCCCTGCTGTTCTCCCTTGGGAAAGACGGGCTTGTTGAAGATTTCAAGGTCGCCGCTGCCGATATTATCCACCAGCAGTTGCCAGTGCTTGAGCGCCAGGTCGGCCAGCATGGCGGCCCGCACGGCCCGGGCAAGGTGACGTCCCGGTGTGGAGTGAAGCACGGAGACATCCACGCTTACTCCAGCAAGAGAGCTGACCCTGGACAGGGCATCATCAACATATTTTGTTGTCAGCTCATGCCCCTGGGCATAGCCAACCAGGACCTGAGCCAGAGGCCCGACCTGCATGGGTTCTCCCTGAAAGCGCGGAGCCTTGAGCCAGGTGTACTTTCCATCGTCCTGAAAATCAGTGTATTTAGGAACAGTTTCCTCCTCATAAGGATGCCTGGTCCAGTCGCCATCATACCAGGAACGGGCAATACACTCGACCACGTTGTCGCGGAAATAGGGATCGTTGAAACTTGTGATCGATTTAACGCTTTTCAGGTCACCCCCCATGATCGTCCCGCCGGGAAGATCAAACTTCGTTCCTTTGGTGTCAAGCACCATGTCGGGTACAGCAAGATAATTGGTCACCCCTGCGCCGTACTGGAGCCAATCCTTGTAGAGGGCTCCAACTGCGATGACATCGGGAAGATAAACGTTCTGAATGAACCCGCGGACCTCCTCGACCAGCTGTTTTACCCAGTAAAGACGCTCCACATTGAGGGTGGCTTCATTGTCCGGGTTTATCGCCGCGGTGACACCACCCACGGACAGGTTCTGGATATGGGGGTTTTTGCCGGAAATGATGGCCAGGGCCTGATTGGCCTTGCGCTGATAATCCAGGGCTTCGAGATAATGGGAGACTGCCATCAGGTTTGCTTCCGGAGGCAGGGTCATGGCGGGATGGCCCCAGTAAGCATTGGCAAAGGGTCCAAGCTGGCCGGAATCTACTATAGCCTGAACCTTTTCCTTGACCGCCTTGAACCGGTTATAGCTGTTACCGGGCCAACTGGACAGGCTTTCCGCAAGCTGCACGGTTTTCCTGACATCGGCACTGAGCGCCGAAACCACATCGACCCAGTCAAGAGCGGAAAGGACGTAAAAATGAACAATATGATCATGCAGGGCATGTATGGACTGGACCAGATTCCGGATATACTGGGCATTGATTGGAATTTCCATACCCAAGGCATTTTCAACCGACCGCACCGAAGCCAGAGCATGAACAGTGGTACAGACGCCACATATCCTCTGGGTAAAAAGCCAGGCATCCCGAGGATCGCGACCCTGCAGGATGACCTCGATTCCGCGCCACATCTGACCGGAAGACCAAGCTTTTTTTATCTTCCCTCCATCCACCTCTGCATCAATCCTCAGGTGGCCCTCAATCCTGGTGACCGGATCGACCACAATTCTCTGTGCCATGACTACTCCTCCTTATCTGGGCCGCAGTTAGTTCTGCTCGTCGTTCTTTTTTCCCTGAACCAGCTTCCTGCCGATACCGACAGCGGCATGGATTCCCACGGCCGCGGCGGTCACACCAAGGATCTTCTTGCCGGCAGAACCGGCATCTGCGACAATCCCGCCGCCAACACCGGGGATAGTTACATTGGGCAGCCGTTCATAGAACGGTCCCATCGTGTCCCAGAACCCTGGCTCGGTGCAGCCGACACAGCCGTGCCCCACACTGACAGGCCAGACGCCCACGTCGTTGAAACGGACCGCCGGACAGTTGGAAAAGGTTCCAGGCCCCTTGCAACCCACTTTATAGAGACAGTATCCCTGAAGATGGCCCGCATCACCGAACTGCTCGGCAAAACGTCCTTCATCGAAATGGGGCCGACGCTCACAGTGATCGTGGATCTTGCGGCCATAGGCAAACAGCGGTCGACCCAGCTGGTCGGTACGGGGCAGTTTTTTAAAGGTAAAGTAGTGCAAGACAGTGCCCAGAAAGGAAACCGGGTTTGGCGGACAACCGGGAACATTGATTATCGGGGTACCATTGAGCAGGTCCTGGACTCCCACTGCACCTGTGGGATTTGGATCGGCCGCCTGGATTCCGCCGTAGGAGGAACAGGTGCCAATGGCAATAACCGCTGCTGCCCTGGGACCGACATCGGCCAGAATTTCCATGGCCGTCCTGTCGCCAATCTTGCAATAGATCCCGCCGTCTTTTGTCGGAATGGCACCTTCCACCACACAGACAAACTTGCCATCGTGCCTGGTGATTGTATCGTGGAGTGATTTTTCCGCCTGGTGCCCGGCGGCAGCCATCACGGTCTCATGATAATCCAGAGAGATGATATCGAGGATCAGACGGCCGATATCCGGATGCGATGCCCGAAGCAGAGTTTCTGTACAACCGGTGCACTCCTGGAAGTGGAGCCACACCACCGGCGGACGCGTCGGGGAGGATGCCGCCTCGACCAGCTTCGGCACCATGGATTCGGAAAGCCCAAGAGCTGTCGCAGCCAATGTACAGCCCTTGAGAAATCCCCTTCGGCTTACCTTGAAATTCCGCTCACAATACTGCTTCGACATGGCCCCCTCCTTACTGATGATGGGTTGTCAACACACGTGTGCAAGATGTGCCTTGCACAAACCGCACACGTGTACAAAAATATGTAGGATTACAAAAAATTATATACCATATTTTAGAGTAATCAATAACAAGCTCAAAAAAAAAAGTGCTTGTTATAAATTTCTTTTGATGCAGAAATAGCGCGGCCACCTTCAAGGCACCACGCTGTTACTCATCAACAAGTACCCTTTTTAATGGACAGGTATCTTCTTCAGATACATCATGCGCCAGCCGCCATACGTTTTCAATGGCACTGGCCAGGGTGGGATATATATGATCCTCGCCGATTTTCATCAGCAGACCGGTACGGCGCATGATATCGATAATATGTTCCTTCAGGCCGCTGAAGTATACATCATATCCCGCGGATCGCAGCCGCTCCACGAGCAGCGCCAGGGCTGTTTCTCCGGAAGCATCCATGTCGTTTATACCGTTGCACTTGAAATGGATAATCTTGAGCTCGGGCCGGGAGGCAACAATCTTTAGAACCTCGTCCTCAAGATAACTTATATTGGCAAAAAACAGCGGTCCGTCAAAGCGTATCACCGCGATATACCTGCACCGACGGAGGCCGAAACGATCTGCTCTCCGGTAATGGCCATCTTCCCAGAGCGAAAGCTCCGCGATCACCGGCTTCATCTTGCGGTAAAAAAAGACCCCGATGGTCAGGGCCATTCCGAGCAGTATTCCCTTGTCCAGATGGGGCGCAAAAAACAGCGTGGCTACAAAGGTGACCACGCTTATGATACCATCGGATTTCTTCACCATGTACGCATGTTTCATGTCATGGATATTGAGAAGACCCACCACAGCCATGATGATGATGGCGGCCAGGACCGACTGGGGCAGGTGGTACAGCAGCGGAGTACAGAAAAACAGCGCAACAACCACGGCCAGACTGGTAAACACCGAAGACATTCCCGTCTGGGCACCGGCCTGAAAGTTCACTGCCGAACGGGAAAAAGAGCCGGAAACCGGATAGCTCCTGCCAAAGGAACCAACCATATTGGCCAGGCCCTGCCCTATCAGCTCCTGACTGGGATCGAGCCGTTCCCCGGTTCGGGCGGCAATGGCCTTGGCAATGGAGACAGCCTCCATGAATCCGAGGATGGATATGATAATGGCCGGAACAATCAGCTTCGCAACAACACCGAGGTCAAAAACCGGCATGGCCAGCTCAGGCAATCCTCTGGGTACCATGCCAACGACCTCTCCACCGCCTAAAAGAAGGATATTTTCCGGATCCAGCGGGTTATTACCAACTCTGAGCCGCCAAATATTTTTTTCTGCCCGCTTTTCCGGGGGAACCGATTCTTTCAACGCATAGTACAGTGACCCGTCCGGTGCCTGAACGGAAACCAGCTGCATGGAACGCAACTTCTTCCTGAGGGCCACACCGCGTTTTTTTTCCTCAACCAGGTACTGGTCCAGAACCCCAGCCATAAGGTGCAACTCCAGGACCTTTACCAGCGGAATATGTTCCGCCGGCTTCACCCTGATTCCCTTCTTCAACTCTTCAAGATTGACATGCCGGCTCCGATGACAGCTGCTGCAAAGATTTTTTTCTGCATCCGGTCCTGTTCTGTCAGCCGCACCCTGCGTGATTACTGTCTGTACCGAAGTGGCTTGGAGAATATTGCCCAGGTTGGAATTCATCTCCCGGACCAGGGCGGGGAATCCGGGCACCTTTATATCATCAATCGTAACATGCCTGTTTCTTTCAAACCCCGTAAGCCAGGAAAATGTCGTGGTGATAACAACCGCAACAAGTACATAGGGGAGACGGGGATTCCACATCTTGAGCCCCACCATTACCACGAGGGCCAGCAAACCCATGAAAAAGGTGGGCCAGTGGATAAAGGCATAGGTTGCTTCCATTACCCGCCAGACGGTCTCGAAGTAATGTTCCGCTTTGTCAACGTGTACGCCGAAAAGCTTGGGAAACTGACTGGACGCAATTATAAGGGCTGCCGCGTTTGTAAAGCCTGTAACAACGGGATGGGAAAGCAGGTTGACAACAACACCGAGCCGGAGAACACCTAGCAGAAACTGAAACAACCCCACGATAAAGGCAAGAAGAATCGCATAGGCGATATAGGTTTCGCTTCCTGCAATGGCCAGTGGTTCAAGACTGGCGGCTGTCATCATGGAAACAACTGCCACAGGACCGGTGGCTAACCGACGGCTGGAGCCAAAAAGCGCGGCTACAAGGGGAGGGAGAAAGGACGCATACAGGCCGTAGTAGGCTGGCAGTCCGGCAAGCTGGGCATAGGCCATGGACTGGGGAATCAGAACCAGGGCCACGGTGACGCCGGCGATAAAATCCATCTTCAGGATGGAGACGCCATAGCCTTTAAACCAGGCAAGAAAGGGAAAAAAGGAGGTGCTGACTGACTTGGGCATGATCTTTGACCTCGAATGGCGGATTACGGGATCAAAATATTCCGCAGGAGACCTACCGTGCTTGATGAACAGGCGACAGGAGCGATCTGATTCCCGCTGAGAAAGAATCAGCCACCCGTGTCCTTTGAGGTCTCCTGCGGAACATTGATATCTGCGGCCGTCATGGTTTGATGGACCCGTAAAAAGTCCATCACACATTGAAGATGGCTAAGCACAAAAGTTCGATATACAAGGCGTAGCGGTGTCGGCCAAGCGGAGTCGTACATGTAGTACGTCGAGCATTGGCCGTACCCGCTACAACGCAGTAGATCGGACTTTTTGCGACGCCATCATGGTTTGGAACCGTTGAAAAAACGGCTTCCTGCCGGAACCGGCACAGTAACAGACAAAAAAACATTTCGCGGGCTGCTTTTTGGGTGCAGGGGAACAAGCAGGAGAAGTATCTGAGGGGAGTGTATCCAGCACCTTTTTATCCATCCATTCAGATCGCAGCCCGCGAAATTTCCACATATCGCTTTTTTGTTTTTTTATTACCACCGAAAGCCAGCACCGATTCAAAAAAGGATAACATCGTCTTACCCCGGAAAGACCCTTTTTTAGGGAATGACGATAAGTTTTTTTTGCAGTTTTCGTAAAAATATCAATATTATCCGCCGATGCAGCTATTTCCTGGATTTTAACGGTAAACTCTCAATCCACAGTTTTGAAAACATCAAACCGGGTCATCCTCACCGGATAATCCTATTCCTCCCTGGCCTCAGCCTCACCCCTGATATCATCAAACCGCTTGGACTGGATGACTTTTTGTCTTTCCAGTTCAGATATTTCATCCATGGAAAGATGCACCAGGCCACAAAGAGGACAGGTACCGTCCACCTCGTCCCCAACAGCCCTGGCTTTGAGCTCGTCAGCCGTAAGGTGACCAACATACCCGCAGGCACCACCGGGGTTTTCCGCTCTGACAAGGCGCCTTTTCTTCTTTTTGATCTCACTCATGACAACCACCTCTGCCTGTCGTCTGTTTTCACACACTGGAGAGTGTGTTTAAGGTATTGCCGGAACTGTCAACCAGAGTTACGGTCAGGGGCATACCGCCATCCAGGCGGTGCGTGGCGCACGACATTCACGGGTCGTACGCGCGAACCGCCATTTCGACCTTGTTGAGCAACCCCTCGTCATAGACACCGCCCCTGATAAGACTGGTAGCAGCCTCCTTGACACTCATATTCATGGGGGCGATGTTATGGGTGGTGCCGACAATCATATTGGCCTTGACGATGCAACCATCGTCATCAGTAGTATAATCATGGATAAGCGTACCGCGGGGAGCTTCCACAGCCCCGATACCCCGACCGGCCTTTGGTTCTGCCTTGGCCCGGATATTTTTATCGGTGATATCATCCTGCTCAAGCAGTTCAATGGTGCGCTCACAGGCATAGACAAGTTCGATCAAACGGGCCCAGTGATAAAGCAGGGTACCCTGTGCCGGCCGGCCAAATTTTTCGCGAAACTCCTCCAGCTCTTCCTGGGCGCGCGGAGTTGACAAACGCTCCGCCACATTGATACGGGCAAGAGTATTGGCACGGTAGACACCTTTTGGCGCATCCAGATCCATGGAAAAACCCTCTTCCCAACATTTGGCATAGGGCATTTTTCCGTATGTCCAGGACTCCACGTGCTCGGCAAGATACTGATCGTACTGATCCACGGGAAAGTCGGTAATGGTACCGTCGGCCTTCATAAGCCGCAGATGGCCGTCATATAAGCGTAACGCCCCGGAATCATCGACCGTGCCAAGAAAACCGGTGGTGATGGTGCCAAGGCTGGCAATAACATCTTCGTATTTGGGAAAGACACTGTTTTTGGCAAAATCCATGGCAAACAAGGCGAAATCAAGCAGTGTCCTGGTGTCTTCCAAGAGCCCTTGACGTTCCTCCTCGTTCATGGGTTTGGCAAAACCACCTACCACACCGGCGATGGGATGTATCGCCTTGCCGGCAAACCGCTCCAGCATCATCTGGCCAAGCTGTCGCATCTGCACAACCCTGGTCGCCAGCTCAGGCGCTTCCTTCACAATTCCGACAACATTCCGAACCGAGTAATCACTGTCCGGCCCGAGAACAAAGTCCGGCGCTGCCAGGAAAAAGAAATGGAGTATCTTGTCGTTGATGTGAGCCATGATCTGGCACAGTTCACGCAGTTTATGACCAGTGGGCGCAGGCGTTACTCCAAAACATCCGTCAACCGCCTTGTTGGAAGCGAGGTGATGCATCCAGGGGCAGATACCGCAGATCCGGTTCACGATCCGCGGGACCTCCTCTGCCGGACGCCCTTCAATAAATTTTTCAAAACCCCGCAGAGACATAATGTGGAGAAAGGCGTCGCTCACATTACCGTTATCGTCAAGATGAATGGCAATCCGGGCATGCCCTTCAATCCTGGTTACCGGTTGTATATTTATCACGTTACCCATTGATTACTCCTCCGTCATTTTCCGGTTTTTTTATGTATCGGCCTGAGCAGACCATGTGCACCGGAAAAGCGTAATAAAGAGCGCCGATCAACCACGGATTTAAAATCAATACCGTTGCTGGCCAGTGCGTTCATCATATCAAGCATCTGATTTCCATCCTGCCGCACCGGTCCGAAGCAGCCCCTGCATGGAACGCGGGCACTGATACAGGACGGGGCGCCACGCCTGGCACAACCGGCAGCGGTAACCGGACCCATGCACATTAATCCCTGCTCAAGCAGGCAGCGCATTTCGTCAACGGGTTTTTCCGGGTCATAATCCGCATTCTGAACAAAGCGCCGAACCTTGCTCACGTCGCCCTTGCCTTCCCGTATGGTGGGACAGGTATCACAGACGGACTTGCCGGGTATGACGGGGTCGCGTCCTTCAATAAGCGCTGTCACAACCTCGGCTATCAGTTGCGGGTTTGGAGGGCACCCGGGCAGGATGAGGTCGACTTTAACCTTTTCATCTACCGCATAAACCCGGTCCAGGGGCTTTGGCACAACTTCTGCCGGCACCTGACACGTATCTGTGGTCAGGGTCGCATAAGAGTTCCTTACTCCCTCTTCCATTCCCCAGGAATTTATAAGAGCGGGTAGCCCGCCATGGGTGGCACAGGTCCCAAGGGCAATCAGGGTCTTGCACTGACTGCGCATGGCCTCTAACACCTCCAGGTGCTCTTCATTGGCCACACCACCCGAGACAATGCCCACTTCAGCCTCTGGAATTTCCAGCTCTCCCCTGTCCCCCATCTGACCATAATATTTATGGTCCATCAGCACAGGTATATGGACAAAATCGATTTGCCCAAGCAATTCAACCAGGGGTTCACCAATATTGAGTATGGCAATTTCACAACCGGAACAGGAATGCAGCCATTCCTCTGCTACGCGTACGCCCATAGTTTCCTCCTTATGCCGCCTGCGAGGCTTCGGAATTTGCGGCAACAGGGCCAAGTTTCTTTGTCCGGTCCGTCATCTCGGTAACAGCCTCGACAAACTTGTCCGGCTCGGCAGAGGAACACCAGGCCAACATCAGGCGATCCTTTTCATAGCCGAAATCTTCCATCAGCTCATGTACCATGTCCACCCGGGACAATGCCTTTACATTACCGTCCAGGTAATGACATTCTCCAAGGTGTCAGCCAAGGACCATAACCCCGTCGGCCCCCTTGACAAAGGAGTTCAGGATCAATTCAGGGTGCACCATACCAGAACACATGACGCGGATAATCCGAACATTTGGCGGGTACTGCATTCTTGCAGTGCCAGCCAGATCTGCGGCGGCATACGAGCACCAGTTGCAGCAAAAGGCAATTATCTTCGGTTCAAAGCTCATTGTATCTTCTCCGTGTAGTTAACAGGTTGCCGGACACCCGGATCACACCGCAAGGGCAGCCTCAAGCTGACTTTCGAGCTGCTTGAGGGAGAATCCGGCCACAGACACGCCACGTTTGGGACAGGTCCCCTGACACAGGCCGCATCCCTTGCAATGGGCCTTGTTGACAGCAACACGTTTATGGATCTGCCCCTTGTCATCCGTCTCTTCCACCAGGGCAATGGCGTGATAAGGACAGACATCTACGCACAGGGCACAGCCGTCGCAGTTGTCCGGATCAACCTCAGCCTTGATACCATCAAGGGTTATTGCGTTCCGGGACAGCAAGGTAGCCGCCCTTGCCGAAGCAGCCAGGGACTGGGCGATGGATTCTTCCACCGGCTTGGGATAATGGGCCATACCGGCGACAAAAAGCCCGTCCGTTGCAAAATCGACAGGCCGCAGTTTTGCATGGGCTTCCTGGAAGAAACCATGATTATCCAGCGGCACCTTGTACAGCTGGGCCAATTTTTTCGCCCCTGCGGAAGGAATAATTGCCGCTGCCAGGATGACCATATTCGCCTTGATCAGCAGCGGCCTGTGCAGTACATGGTCCCACACTTCCACTTCAAGACCGTTTTTCCCCCTGGCAACCTTTGGTTTGCCATGCAGTTCGTAATTGATAAAAACAACACCCATCTCCCTGGCCTTCTTATACAGTGTCTCACGCTGACCATACGTCCGCATGTCACGATACAGGATATAAACCCGGCGGGAGGGATTTTCTTTTTTCAGCTCTATGGCTGCCTGCACCGAGTGGGTACAACAGACCTTGGAGCAGTAGTTCCGATCCGACTCGCGCGACCCCACGCACTGGATAAAGACAAAGGAATTACTGTTCCTGACCCGGGTGTCGTTGATCTCGCACAACTTGTCAAACTCCAGCGCAGAGACCACCTCCCGGTGATCGCGGTATCCGTACTCGTCGGGCATCAGTCTGCTTGCACCGGTGGCAATAATGGCAACGCCATGGGAAATGGTCTCTTTCAAGCCTATTCTGTTCTTTATGGTGGACTGGAAATTACCGATATACCCTTTGGCCGCAATCACTTCCGTCTCCATATGTACCGTAATCAGTTCATTGGAAGTAACCTTGTCCACCAGTTTATGTAACCTGAGAGGAATATGCTCGCCCGACCAGGTTTTGTGCAAATGCTTTCCATTGCCGCCAAGCACTGCACTTCTTTCAATAAGATCAACAGGAAAACCCTGACTGGCAAGATTGAGTGCCGCAGCCATACCGGCAAGACCACCACCGATGACCAGAGCCCGCCGGGTGATGGAAACCTCCACGTTTTCAAGAGGCCCCTGCCAGGCAACCTTGGCCACAGCCATCCGGGTCAGGTCTTTGGCCTTTTGCGTGGCCGCAGTTTTGTCCCCGGTGTGGACCCAGGAGTTCTGGTTGCGGATATTTGCCATCTCAAAAAGATACTCATTGAGCCCGGCAGCCCTTATGGTCTCATGAAACAGCGGTTCGTGGGTCCGGGGTGTACAGGCCGCCACCACGATCCTGTTGAGCCTGTTCTCCTGAATAACCTTGACCATCAGGTCCTGGGTATCCTGGGAACAGGTGAAGAGGTTGCGCTCAACGTGGACAACTCCCGGCAGCGTGGCGGCATACCCGGCCAGATCTTCCACATCTACGTATCCGGCAATATTGGACCCGCAGTGACAGACAAAAACACCGATGCGCAGTTCTTCATCAAGGATGTCACGTTCCGGTGGAAAAGTTTTTTCCTCAGCGAGCTCAAACCGGGCCGGCGCCAGGATATCGGCAGCTGCGGCTGCGGCGGCGGAGCCTTCCATGACGGACTGGGGAATATCCTTGGGGCCGGCAAAAGCGCCGCAGGTGAAAATACCGGCCTTGGAGGTGGAAACCGGGGCAAAATCAGAGACTGCGGCAAAATTGTGGCTCGTTAGCCTGACACCGGTCTTATCAGCCAGTTCCAGGACATGTTTCGGTGTCTCCAGACCAACGGAAAGAACCACCAGGTCAAAGTACTCTTCAATCTGCTGTCCCTGTTCATTAACATAATGGAGTCGCAGGTCCCCTTCCCTGCCCTGGGGCTCCACGCCATTGACCCTGCACCGGACAAAACGAACCCCGGCCTCGTTTTTTGCCCGCTGATAGTATTCGTCAAACTCTTTGCCGTGGGTCCGCATATCCATAAAAAAGATGGATGTCTGCAGCCCCGGCACATGGTCCCTGGCGATAACAGCCTCTTTGATTGCGTACATGCAGCAAACAGAAGAACAGTAGCCGTTACCACAGAGATTTTCATCTCTGCTGCCAACACACTGCAGAAAGGCCATCTTACGCACCGGCTTGCCATCCGACGGACGAACCAGATGCCCCTCGGTGGGTCCTGAAGCAGAGAGATACCTCTCAAGCTGCATGGAGGTGATTACATTGGGATACTCCCCGTACCCAAACACCTCTGTTCCCGATGGATCGAAACACTCAAATCCGGGGGCCAGAATAACGGAACCCACGTCAATCTCGTGGATTTTTTCCGTATCATCGAAATTAATGGCACCGGCAGGGCATACTTTGGCGCACGCCCCGCACCGTCCCGGCTTGTTTATCCATATGCAGGCTTCCGGATCAATCTGATATTTCAGAGGTACTGCCTGGGCATATTTTACATAGACAGCCTTACGTTTTCCGGTGCCCGCATTATACTCATCATCAACTTTCTTCGGACATTTAGCCGCGCACTCCCCGCAGGCAATACACTTGTCCATGTCCACATAGCGGGGGTGCTCTTTCAGCGTTACCTTGAAATTTCCTGCCCTGCCGGTAATTTCCGTTACCTCGCAGAGCGTCATCAACTCTATATTTAAGTGCCGACCGCACTCAACCAGTTTGGGCGCGATAATTCACATCGAGCAGTCGTTGGTGGGGAACGTCTTGTCCAGCTGCGCCATGGCTCCGCCAATGGCGCCTGAACGCTCGACCAGGTAGACTAAATACCCTGCATCCGCAAGATCAAGGGCAGACTGCATACCTGTAACGCCGCCACCAACCACCATTATCGAACCAATTGTCTTGTTTTTCAGCATCTCAGCTGCCTCCTCATTCGTTTTCGTCCATAGTCTGCGTTGCTGGCTCCGGCAGAACAAGAGAATCTGCTACCAGCTCCCACAGATACTTGACCTCGATCCCGAGCTCGTACTCCTTGTTCAGTGATTTCATCAGCTGATCACGACAGTTGTGGCAAGGAGCAATGACCAGTTCGGCTCCGGTTTCCTGAACCTGCCGGGCCTTGATCCGCCCGTAATACACGCGTTCCGCGGCAAAGGGCATTGCCCAGGCCCCACCGCCTGCTCCGCAACAGTAGTTCCCGTTCCCCTTTGGAACCATATCGACAAAATCAGGACAGCAGGCACGGGTTATGATCCGTCCTTCTTCGAAATAACCGTGGCCAAAGGTTTTGAGCGATTTGCGACCGTAATTGCACGGATCGTGATAGGTTGTGAGTTTTGCATGCAGAGAGGGATCCAGAGTAATACGTCCGCTGTTGATATATTCAAGCAGCAGATCAAAAACAGAGTAGATCTGAAACTCTTCAAGGGCTTCAGGGTACCATTTCTGCAACCCGGACCGGGTCGCGAAATAGGCATGGCCTCATTCGGGCAGAAGCAGGGCGGAACATTTAAGTCGTCGCATATTATCGACAATGCGACCGACAATGGTTTTCATCGCTTCATCGTCCCCTGAGAAGAGTCCCCAGTTGACGCCTTCCCAGTTATCAGAGGCAATGGTCCAGGATTCGCCTGCGGCGTAAAAAATTTTCCACCACCACTTCATGTCGTCCGGCTCGGCAAAAGGTTCCTTTGAATTAACTGTAACCAGGATCCTCGCGCCATACACGTCGACGGGGGTCTCAAAACCGGGACAGGCCTCCTCGGCAAGCTCCTGCCCCAGATCTTCGAGAAGAAAAAGAAAGTCCTCTTTGGGGATACCCAGATTATTACCTCTCTCAAGACAGGTGACCACACCCTTGTGAATCGGCCCGGGAACTTTGTCCCGCTCGCGCCGGGAGCGAATGCGCCGCATGAGCTGAACGATCTGCACATCCATGGGGCAGGCCTCCTCGCACTTGGCGCACATGGTACACTTCCAGGCCCAGTCAGAGGAAAGCAACTCGTCCTCCAGGCCAAGAAACGCCATACGGACAATCTTACGCGGATCCAGCCCATCCACTCCGGAAATAGGGCAGGCAGAGGCACATGTACCGCAGGTCAGACAGACGTCGGCCCAGGAAGGATCATCGTAGAGTGTCTTCTGGTTACTGTCTAAAGCAAGAGGCGGAGGTGTCTCCTTAGCCGTTATTTTCTGCAGAACAGCCGGATCATAATCCTGGTTGGGGTTAAAACGCGGCTTGCGGCCGAATTTTTCACAGAGCGCCTTGTAATCCTCCCATTTCATAATATATCGGCGTCCCGGACCAAGCTCGGCCTTGAGCGATCCATTTGTTATCCAGTTACGTATGGTATTTCGGTGAACACCGAACTCCTCTGCCAGCTCACTCACCTTGAATTCATAGGTCATGGTTGGGTCACCTCACATTGTTCCGGGCAGATTTCTGCAATTATCTGTCTCACTTTTTCACTCGCCTCCCTGACAGCCTCTCTCATGGACGAGGAAAGTCCAGGTGCAATTTCATTTGGAATATATTCGATCTGGGCAGCAATAATATGAACAGCGGTACCGGTGTGTTCAGAAAGTTCCTGCAACAGATTAACGGTAGGAAACTGATGAAGGGAAAAATCGTGGATTTTTTGAACAGGAACAGTATCAGGAGTTATGGTGAACACCTCTCCTGGTTTGCGCCCCTGGAAGTCAACAGCGTCCAGAACAATCAAATGCTTCGGCGCAAGTTCCGGTGCGAGGATATAGTCAAAGAGATACTCCCTGATGCCTGTTCCGACATCTTCAAGAAAAACATTTTCCGGCAGATCGTTTCGGGACTGCAACTCAGCTATAACGGCGGGCCCGAATCCGTCATCACCAAGAAGCGTGTTGCCACAGCCAAAAACCGCGACCTTCAAGCATCCGTCACTGTGCATCATGTGCCTCTTATGTGCTTTTTTAAATTGTACAACTACCGTTATCTTGATATTATGAAAATGTCAACGTAAAAACAGCCTGAAATTTTAATTTAACCACTCATCATGCACATATCGCACAATCAACCATAGCAAAAAGTTAATATGAAAAAGGAAAAACAAGCTCCACCCGGAAAAAAGACAACCCTCGATATCTGGCTTCAGTCCACCTACCTCACTGTCCAACGGGCTCTTTACGGGCTGGTCACAATCGCCCTGATGATCGCCGCCGCACTTGTGATTTTTGATGCCCTGAAAAGTTTCACCGAACTGCTGCACGTACCTCATACAACAGTCGCCCATATATCACTGGTGGCAGTGGACCGGCTACTCCTTGCGTTGATGTTTCTGGAAATTATGCACACCCTGCAGATTATATTTGGAGAGGAGTTCCATCTCTCCTGCGCTGAACCATTTTTGCTGGTAGGCATCATTGCCTTTATCCGGAGAATGCTGATCATCTCCCTGGAGCTTTCCCATGGAGAAAATGGAGGACATGAATATTTTCAGGACTTCATGCTCGAAACAGTGGTGCTTGGGCTGATGGTTTTTCTATTCATCATCGCGGTGGTGCTCCTTCGATGGGACCGAAGAAGAAAAGAAACAGTTTCATGACCTCAAGACCATACAAAACATCACCTCATACTGACCCTGCCACCACATGAAAAAAACGACATATGATACTATTATAGTTGGAGCCGGCCTCAGCGGTCTCAGCCTTGCGTGGTTTCTTCTGCAGCAGAAACCGGATCACCGGATACTGATCGTCGAAAAGCGCAAACAGGCTGGAGGAGCAATACGAACATATCGCAGCAATGGATTTCTTGTTGAGGGAGGGCCGCATGGCTTTCTCGACAATTGCCAGGAAAGCAGAGATCTGCTCAAGGGGATACGCCTGGAGCCGTTAATCCAACGCGCGCCACTGGATCTATTTTCCCGATATATATGTCAGCACGGGACACTGCAGCGCATCCCGCAGACCGCAATCACTCTTCTCAGATCGAATATCCTGCCCCTGTCCGCCAAGCTCCGAGTACTGGCAGACCTGTGGAAAAAACCGCTCCCTGGAGAGCCGTCGGTCCGCGATTGGACTGAGTATCGTTTTGGCCGTCACCTTTATCCCTTTGTCGATGCCGCTCTTACAGGTACTTTCTCCGGAGATCCGGACCGAATGAAAATTGACGCCATAATGCCTGGAATCAGAAAACTTGAGCGACAGCATGGTTCGGTTCTCCTGGGACTCCTTAAAAAACAACACTTGGCGCGTAATGGACGTGGAGGAAGCAAGCTACCTGCCATGATTAATTTTCCCGAGGGCATGGGACAGGTCATTGCAGCACTGATCGCCAACCTGATCATCCGGTGCGATTTGATTTTTGAGCACGAAATCAGCTCTTTCCGACAGTGCGAAAATCTATGGGAGATAAATGGCCCCGACGACGCCTTATACTGCGACAACCTTGTCCTGGCTCTGCCAGCAAATACGTCGCTGCAAATCGTGTCCGAAAGCAGGGGAATCTCTCCTCCACCGCTCACATCTCTGCCCGAGGCCAGGATAGTCAACATTGCGCTCGGATATCCGGACAAAAAGCAACTGCCTGCAGGTTTTGGCTACCTGGCCCCGGAACAGGAAAAAAGGTTTGCTCTCGGGGCTCTGTTTTCAAGTAATATGTTTCCAGGGAGGACACCTCCGGGTCATATCCTGCTGGAAGTTCTGGTTGGAGGTCGCCGCCATCCTGAACGTCTCTCTCTGGATGACGAAACCCTTGTCAACATGGTACTACAGGATATCACACGGTTGTTACCGCTCTCACGGGAACCGGTGTTTTACAAAGTGATCCGTTCCTGCTCCGGTATTCCCCAGCTTGAAGACGGATACATTCAGCTTTTAGAATGGCAGAAACAGGTCATGGTCGACAATCCAGGACTGCACATCTGCGGTTTTGGCTGGGGAGGCATTGGCATAAACGACATGATTACCGAAGCCCGCAACATGGCAGAGACGATTCTTGCAGGCAGTGTTTTTCCGACCTGTAACCACAAACCAGAGTCCGTGTATTTCTGATACAGGGCACCGTTTCGAACCAATCCCATGACGACACCTGAGACCAGACACTTGAAAATCAGCGTACAGGGTATTGTTCAGGGGGTCGGTTTCAGGCCGTTTGTCTATAACCTTGCAAAAAAACTCAAGTTGACCGGTTCAGTGGCAAACACCGGCCAGGGTGTGGAGATTTCCATTTCCGGACCCAGCCGACAAACAGACATTTTTCTGGATCTTCTCAAAACAGAGCCACCACCCCTGGCCCGCATTTCCGATATACAGGTCTCTGTCGCAACCAAACCTCCGCAGGCCGACGACTTCACCATAATGGCCAGTGCCGAAGGGTCGGCAAAGACCACGCTTATCTCGCCGGATATCGCCACCTGCACCGACTGCGTCAACGATATCTTTTCCTCCCGCAACCGCCGCTATCACTACCCCTTCACCAACTGCACAAACTGCGGCCCCAGGATGACCATCATCCGCCACATCCCCTATGACCGGTCAAACACCGCCATGGCCTGTTTTCCCATGTGCCCATCCTGTGCCCGGGAATACCACAATCCTACCGACCGCAGGTTCCATGCCCAGCCAAACTGTTGTCCCCAGTGCGGGCCGGTGCTCAGTTGGCACGACCGCATGGGCAAAAGGATCTGCAAGGATAACAGAGAAAGCCTGGTCCGTTGCGCCAGCGCCCTCGCCGAGGGCCATATCGTCGCCATCAAGGGGCTGGGCGGTTTTCACCTGGCCGTGGACGCGGCTTCGAACCAAAGCGTGCGTCAACTGCGGGAGAAAAAAAACCGCTATGGCAAACCACTGGCGGTCATGGCCGCAGACCTCAAGCAGGCCGAACAGATTATCTTTCTGGGGGAAAAAGAGCGGGAACTGCTTTCCTCGCCGGAGCGGCCCATTGTCCTGGCCGCGAAAAAAAAGAGTACCCTGTCACCGGAGCTTGCCCCCGGGCTCCGTGAACTGGGCGTCATGCTTCCCTGCACACCGCTGCATCACCTGCTCTTTACCACTGCGGGCTGCCCGCAGGTTCTGGTCATGACCTCTGCCAACCTCAGCGACGAACCTATCTGTACCGGCAACCGGGAAGCCCTGGCCAGACTGGCGGGAATCGCCGACTTTTTCCTGTTCCACGACCGTGATATAGTCACCAGGGTGGATGATTCGGTAGCCCGCGTGGTCCTGGGTCGGAAACGGATGATCCGCCGCTCCCGCGGCTACGTGCCGGTGCCGATTGCCATCAAGGGAGGCAAACGAGCCATCCTGGGCTGCGGTGCCGAACAGAAGAACACGTTTTGTCTTTGCAGAGACGGCCAGGCCTTTGTCAGCCAGCACATCGGCGACCTCAAAGGACCGCAGAACATGGTCTTTTTCGAGGAATCCATAGAGTATTTTCGCCAGGTTCTGGAGATTTGCCCCACCGAGTCAGCCTGCGATCTCCACAGTGACTACCTGAGCAGCCGTTACGCCTCCACCCTGGGCCTGCCGCTTCAACGGGTCCAGCACCACCACGCCCACGCAGCAGCCATCATGGCCGAGCATAACCTGGACCGTGGGCTGGCTGTCATCTATGATGGTGCCGGCCTGGGCGACAACGCAACGGTATGGGGCGGAGAAATTCTCCATGTGCAGGGATGCCGATACAGACGACTTGCCCACCTGACCCACCTGGCCCTGCCCGGCGGAGACCGTGCATCCCGGGAGATATGGCGCATGGGTCTCTCGCTGCTGACCGGAGCAGGCCTGGACATCAATCAGGACTCCGTCCTGCCCGCCCCCCTGGCCGCAATCCCGGCCGAGATACGACGGACCATTGACATGATGATACAAAAAAAACTCAACTCTCCAGCCACTTCCAGTGTGGGACGGTTGTTCGACGCCGTCGCCTCCCTGCTCGATATCCGCCAGGACGTCTCCCTTGAAGGACAGGCTGCCATGGAGCTTGAAACCCTGGCCTGGGACGGTTGGGCTGCCATGGGCCCGGAAAGGACCGGTGACCGCTACAGAGCATCCATCACCAGAAAGAACAACAGGCTCATGCTAGATTACCGCCCCCTGGTGCACTGGATACTGGAAGACCTTGGCCGCAAGGTTCCCGGGACAGCCATTGCCTTGTCTTTTCACCTTTGGCTTGTGCGATCCACCCTTGCCCTGCTTGGCGAACTTTCCTCCCGGTGTGGCACCTCCACCATTCTCCTTGGCGGCGGTTGTTTTCAAAACGCTCTGCTGCTTGAAATGATGATCACCGGGCTGGAGAAAAACGGGTTCCAGGTGTTCAGCGGCGAACAGATACCGGTTAATGATGGCGGAATCTCCGTGGGTCAGGTATTCATAACAGCCATCGACCCTTCAACCATAACTCTTTGACTCAAGGAAAAGCAAAAATGTGCCTTGCCATACCCATGCGGGTTGTTGAAATCAAGGGCGGTACTGACAGCCTGCTGGATCCGCAGATTGCCATTGTCGATGCCGACGGGATACGAAAAGAGGTCCGGCTGGACCTGGTGGACAGGATGCCGGAGACCGGCGACTACCTGATCATACATGCCGGATTCGCCATCCACTGCCTGGACGCCGAAGAGGCCCGGACCAACCTGGAACTTATGCGGGAGATGGCCGAAGGACTGGACCAGCTTCCGGACAGGGACAAACCATGAAGCCTGAATCCGTGAAGCTGGAATTGCGCCGCATACGCCAGGAAGAGGCCCATTGATTAGAGTGACGCTCTATCAATGGGTTGATGACGCAGCGGATGCGGTGAAAGTCCAGCTCCCGAAGGGCGGCTCAATTACAAAGGGTGAACTGGAAAGCCAATATTATCTTTTTCTTTTCATTTTGATTGAAATTCATGGCAGCTAGCCAAAAACAATAATTTTTCCGTCACGGATTCAGGATGAAATACATAGACGAATACCGCAGCCAGGACCTGGTCCGCTCGCTGACAGAGAGACTCCATGCCGGGACCAGCCGACCGGTGCGGATCATGGAGGTCTGCGGCACCCACACCATGGCCATATTCCGGCATGGACTGCGCCAGATGCTGCCAGAGGAGATCGAACTCATCTCCGGACCCGGCTGTCCGGTCTGCGTCACTCCGTCGGGGGTGATCGACGCCTTTATCGACCTGGCCGGCAGAAAAGACATCCTCATCACCACTTTTGGGGACATGATCCGGGTCCCGGGAACAACCGGTTCCCTTGCCCAGGCCCGGGCCGGCGGCGCTGATGTCCATATCGTCTACTCGCCCATGGACGCCCTGGAGCTGGCCCGGCTCAACCCGAACAAGCTGGTCGTCTTTCTGGCCGTGGGATTTGAAACCACCACCCCAACCATTGGTGCCACTGTCCTTGAGGCCGCCCGCAGAAACATGGACAATTTCTGTATCTTTCCGGCCGCCAAAATCATCCCTCCCCCGCTCCGGGCCCTGATGGAAGATCCCGGGCTCCAGGTGGATGGTCTGCTCTGCCCGGGTCACGTCTCGGTTATCCTCGGCTCCAGGGCCTATGGTTTTCTGGTAGAGGAATTTGGCCTGGCCTGCGCGGTAGCAGGGTTCGAGCCCACCGACATCCTTCTGGCCATCACCTCGATTGTCAACCAGGTACAAAGCGGCCATCCCACGGTGGAGAACTGCTATGGCCGGGCCGTAGCCCCGGAGGGCAACCGGAAGGCACGGGAGATTGTCGACCGGGTTTTCGAGCCGGTGGACAGCGAATGGCGGGGACTCGGCCCGATCCCGGCAAGCGGCCTTGGCTTACGTGAAGAGTACAAAACCTTTGACATCACCCGCAGGCTCAAGATCCACATCGTCAATACCGGGGAACCTCCGGGCTGCCGTTGCGGCGAGATCCTCAAAGGTATCTGTCGGCCGCCGGACTGTCCGCTCTTTGGCCGCACCTGCTCGCCCGCTTCACCCATAGGGCCCTGCATGGTGTCCACCGAGGGCACCTGCGCAGCCTGGCATCGCTACGGTGGCCTGAACGAAACAGCCCGACCCGCCCCAGTGGTCTGACAGGGACAACCAGACAATCATTCCATGGACAGACAAAATGAAGACACAGATCGTACTTGACCACGGAAGTGGCGGGCTTGCCAGCCAGGAGCTCATCGGCAACCTGTTTCTCAAACACCTGACAAATCCCCACCTGCACCAGCTTGAAGACGCCGCCGTCCTGGATCGCCAGGACGGCCGGCTTGCCTTTTCCACCGACAGCTACGTGGTGGAGCCCATCTTTTTTCCAGGCGGCAACATCGGCGAACTTGCCGTCAACGGCACCATCAACGACCTGGCCATGCGCGGGGCAAAGCCCCTGTGCCTCAGTCTGGCCCTTATCATAGAAGAAGGGCTGGCCATGGAAACCCTGGAAAAAATTGTCAGGAGTATAGCCAAAGCCTGCGATTATGCAGGGGTGCCGGTGGTAACAGGCGACACCAAGGTGGTCCCCCGGGGCAAGGCGGACCAGATCTTCATCAACACCTCCGGGATCGGCGTTATCAGAGACGGTATCGAGATCTCGGCCACCCGGGCGGCCAGGGACGATGTCATTATTCTCTCCGGAACCCTGGCCGACCACGGCATCACCATCCTCACCAGTCGCGAGGGACTGCAGGTGGACGGCAACCTGCAAAGCGATACCCGGCCCCTCCATTTTCTGGTTCAAAATATTCTGGACCAGGCAGCACAAGCCGTACACACCATGCGGGACCCCACCCGGGGCGGCCTGGGGACAACGCTCAGCGAAATCGCCAAAACTACCGGTCTGTGTATGGAAATAGAGGAAGAGGCCATTCCCATGCAGGGAGAAGTGCGGGCGGCATGCGAACTCATGGGCCTTGACCCGCTCTATCTGGCCAATGAAGGAAAATGCGTGGTATTTTCCGCCCCGGAAAAGGCTGAGCTGATCCTTGAAACCATGCGCGCCACCCCCGAGGGAAGAGAGAGCGCCATCATCGGCCGGGTGACCGATGCCCATCCCGGACGAGTAGTTCTGGCCACCACCTCAGGAGGGGTCAGGCTGGTCGAGCCGCTGACCGGCGAGCCACTGCCGAGAATCTGCTGAACCTGGCCCGCTGCCCCTGCGGCCCCGAAACCGTGACCGCAGAAGCTAGGGCCCCATTGGTTTCAGGCAATCGGGCCCTGAATACCAGCGAGACAGCGGGATTTTAAGCGCCAGGACGTGTTCAGCCGATGGCAACCAGCTCGATATCAAAGGTCAGATCTTTACCGGCCAGGGGCGGATTAGCATCGAGAATGATATGCTCCTCGGTCACCTCGACCACCTCGACCACCACAACCTGTCCGTCAGGACCGCCCATCTGCAGTTGCTGACCAACCTCCGGGTTTATATCTTCGGGTACCTGTTCCCGGGGCACGGTGATCACCATCTCCTCGTTACGCTGACCATAGGCCTTGTCCGCCGGAATGGTCACCTTTTTGGACTCTCCCTGCCCCATGCCGAGCACGGCTTCTTCAAAACCCGGGATCACCTGACCGCTGCCGAGGGTAAACTCCAGCGGATCATGTCCCTGTGAGGAATCGAATACGGTCCCGTCTTCCAGGGTGCCCGTGTAGTGAACCTTGACATTGTCTCCTGTTTTCGCTTCAGCCATTACTGTCTCCAAAAAATAAAGGTAGTTACGATCGTCCCGGACAGGTGGCTACCCAACCCGGAACATGGTCCAGCCTCCGTCCCAGCTCCATGTAAATCAGCAGTGAGAAGACCGGGTTTTCTATCTGAAAGACAGCAAGACTTCTTCGAATTACAGGTCTTTCAGTTTTTTTAGACGTTTGAGGATATCCTCTGCCTCCCGGCGCATGGGAGCCGGGAGCTTTTCATCACGGGCCGCGTTTTCCAGATACTGCCTGGCCAGCTTGATCCGTCCCCCGTAGAGGTAATACTTGGCCAGGTAAAAACGGCTTTCCGCTTCTCGGCCGACCTCGGATTCAATCCGCCCGAGCTCGAAATAGACCTGGGGATATTCCGGCATCTCCCGGGCGACGGTCAGGTAGAGCTTTCTGGCCTCGTTTTTCTCGCCCTTGCCGGCCAGTGCCCGGGCCAGGACAAAGGCGGCGTACATGTCGGTGGGATCGCGCCTGACCGCCTGCTGGAGCAGCTCCAGAGCCCGGTCCACCCGGCCACCTTCCAGGTACATTGCCCCCAGGTCCACCTTGAGAATGGTGCGGTCCGGATAGCGGCGCCGTACCTGTTCGAGCTCGACGAGCCCCTTTTGCAGGTTGAGTTCACGGGCCTCGAGCAGGGCCAGGCCGTAACGGGCCATTATCTTCTCCTGCTCGCTGCCGGAACCGGTCAACACCGACTGCAGCATGATCCGCAGCTGACGCGGATCCTCGGTCTGGACCAGGATCCTGTACTTGAAGCGCAGAAAGTTGAAATTATCTACTTCCTTGTAATAATGACGCTTTTTCTGGTTTTCATCCGTTTCAACAAGCGACTGCACATAGCCAAGCCTGGCCTCGGGATCCGGATGGGTCAGAAGGTAGGACGGTACCTGACCGGAGCGGTAGCGTGTTATCCTTCGCATGGTTTGCAGCATCTGCTCCATGGCCCGGGGATCGCGGCGGAGCTTGTCCATCCAGGCGAATGCCAGCCGGTCGGCTTCTTCCTCATCCTGACGACTGAAGTGGAGGCTTAAAGCCTGTCCCGCAGCCAGCGAGCCGGTCATCAGTCCCTGGGACAGCCCGGGGATGCCGAGGGCCATACTGGCGATGGCCAGGGCAGTGGTCGCAGCACCCACCTTGGCGTCCTTTTTCAGCCGACGGGCGATATGACGACTGACCACATGGCCGATTTCATGGGCCATGACACTGACCAGCTCGTTTTCATCGTCCATGGTCCTGATAAGACCGGTGAAAAAAAATATCATCCCGGATGGCGCGGCAAAAGCGTTGAACTCGTCATTGGCCACGACAAAAAAATGGTACTTGAAGTACTGCAGGCCGGCCACGGTGAGCACATCACGCCCCAGCCCGTTGATATACTGTGATATATCCGGATCATCCAGCAACTTGAACCGGGAGCGCACAGTGTAGAGCAGCTTTTCGCCGATCTCCCGCTCCTCGCCAATGGTCAACCCCCGCACGACAGAGGGCTGAAGCAGCTGAACGGAGAGAAAAAGGAAAAGAAACAGACAGGTACAGAAAAAGCGCACGGGCATCAAAAGCTAAGGGTCTACGTTCCGGGAACTGTTATTTGCCTCACCTTACCCGTCATTGAGCCGACAGGCAATGCAAAACCTTGCCCTGGGTCCTGTCTTGAGGTAAAGATAGGGCCAATCATGAACAATTTACTGACCATCGACAAGCTCTCCCTTTCCTTTCAGGACAACCTGCCGGAAGATGGCGGGACCGAGGTCCTTCACGAAATCTGCCTGCAGATAAGAAAGGGAGAAACCCACGCCCTGGTTGGCGAATCCGGCTCCGGAAAATCGGTCACGGCCCTGAGCATCCTCCGGCTCCTCGAGGAGATATCCAGGGTCCGAACCACGGGAAGGATCCTGTTCCATGGTCAGGACATCCTCACCATGGACCGGGAGACCCTGCGAGAACTGCGCGGCAACCGGATCGCAATGATCTTCCAGGAGCCAATGACCTCGCTCAACCCGGTGTATTCCATCGGCAACCAGCTGATCGAACCGCTGATGCTTCACCAGCACATGCAGCGGGACAGAGCACGGCAGCGGGCCATCTCTCTCCTGGCCCGGACCGGCATTCAGGAGCCGGAGCAGCGGATCGACTCCTATCCGCACCAGTTATCAGGCGGCCAGCGCCAGCGGGTCATGATTGCCATGGCCCTGGCCTGCCGCCCTGACCTGCTCATCGCCGACGAACCGACCACAGCCCTGGACGTCACCATCCAGGACCAGATCCTGGAGCTGATCAAGGACCTGCAGGAAGAATTCCACATGGCAGTACTGCTCATCACCCATGACCTGCCCATGGTTCGCAAGATCGCCGATTCGATCTCAATCATGCACAAGGGGCGGATCGTTGAACAAGGCCCCCCGGACAAGATCTTTTCCGCCCCCAGGGACCCCTACACCATCCACCTGCTTGGCTCGATGCCCCAGTCCATCCGAGAGCCCCGCACAGGCGGAAGAGTACTGATCACCATGCGCGACATCCGCTGTGAATTTGTTCACAGTTCCGGCTGGGAGGGGCTCTTTAAACGGAAAAAGAACGTCATACATGCCTTAAACGGGGTGGATCTGGAAGTCCGTCAGGGTACGACACTTGGCATTGTCGGCGAATCCGGCTCGGGCAAGTCGACGCTCGGCATGTGCCTGCTGCGACTCACCCCCTGCAACGGGCAAATCTGGTACCACGGGACCGGCGAAGACAACATTCTTCTCTCCGGGCTATCCTCCGGCCGGATGCGCCCCCTGCGCCGGGAACTGCAGGTGGTTTTCCAGGACCCCTTTTCCTCCCTTTCTCCGCGAATGTCGGTGGAGCAGATCATTGCTGAGGGACTCAGCGTCCACAAGATCGGCAGGAACCGGACCGAAAGAAGAAAGATCGTCGAACAGGCCCTTGAGGAGGTGGAGCTTGATCCGGACATGGCAGACCGGTTTCCACACGAATTTTCCGGCGGTCAGCGCCAGCGGATCGCCATTGCCCGGGCCATTGTCCTCAAACCAAGGCTGCTCATCCTCGACGAGCCCACCAGTGCACTCGACATGACCATCCAGGCCCAGATCATCAACCTCCTCAAACAGCTTCAGGACCGCTACGGTTTGACCTATATTTTCATCACCCATGACCTGCGGGTCGTCCGGTCCCTGGCCGATAACCTGGCGGTCATGCACCGGGGAAAGATCGTCGAGCAGGGTCCGGCCGCCGAGATCTTCCGCAACCCCGGGAAAGAGTACACCAGGGCCCTGTTCCGGGCCGCCTTTCACGAAATGTAGCCTACTGCTGCCTGTAACAAACATCGCCTAGACTCGTGCCCGACTCGCCCCTCAGCACCGAATTTCTCAAAACCGTCAGCCACGGCCCCGGGGTCTACCAGATGCTTGGTCGCACCGAGGTACTCTACGTGGGCAAGGCCCGCGACCTCCGCAAACGCCTGGCCCAGTACGCCCATTTTTCCGGCCCCAGCCACTCCAAGACAGCTGTCATGCTCTCCCATGTCCGTCGGGTGGAGACCATACTGACCACCACCGAAAAAGAGGCCCTGATCCTCGAGGCCTCGCTGATCAAGAAACACCGGCCGCGCTACAACGTCATTCTTCGCGATGACAAAAATTACCCACTGATCAAGGTAACGGTCAAGGAAGAATGGCCCCGAATCGTGGTCACCAGAAAAAGGACCAGGGACGGAGCGAAATATTTCGGCCCCTTCTCCTCACCTTCTGCCATGCGCCAGACCCTGAAGCTTCTCCACACCCTCTTTCCCCTGCGGCGCTGCCGGACGGTCAGACCACGGAGCCGTCCCTGTCTCAACTTCCAGATGGGACGATGCCTGGCCCCCTGTACCGGCCAGGTAAACCAGGAGAGATACAGCGACATGGTCCGCCAGGTCCTGCTCATACTGGAAGGAAAAAACCAGGAGGTGCTGGTCCTGCTGGAGGAAAAGATGCGGGAGGCCGCCGCCGATCTTGCCTTTGAAAAGGCCGCCACCCTGCGCGATCAGATCCGGGCCCTGAAAAAAACCGTTGAGCGGCAAATGGTGGTGGCAAACCATTCCCTGGACCAGGATGTCTTTGGCCTGGCCAGGCGCGACGCCTCGGTGACCATCGCCATTCTCTTTATCCGGGCCGGGGTCCTTATTGGCAGTCAGACGTTTTTCCTGGCCGACCCCATGGGGGACGACAGGGCGATCCTGGCCCAGACCATCACCCAGTACTACTCCGCCCGTCGTCAGCCCCCCCGGGAAATTCTCCTGCCGCTTGCCCTGGAAGACGCCCCGATCATCAACGAATACCTGGCCGAACTGCGCCAGGGTCCGGTTTCCGTGGCCACTCCCAGACGGGGCAGGCGGATGCAGCTCATGGAAATGGCCCACACCAATGCCAGACAGGTCTTTGCCGACCAGAACAAGAAAAAAAAGGCCTGGGAGACCCTGGCAGCCTCCCTGCAAAAACTGCTTCACCTCAGTCGTCGGCCGGACACCATCTGGTGCGTGGACATATCCAACCTGGGTGGCAAACAGGCAGTGGGTTCGCTGGTCTGTTTTGTCCAGGGCCGGAAACACCCCTCTGGATACCGCCATTTCAAAATCCGCTGCAAGGAGGAACCCGATGACTACACCATGATGCACGAAGTTCTTGAACGACGACTTGGCCGGGGCCGGGAAGAAGGCGACCTGCCCGACCTCCTGCTGCTTGACGGAGGCAAGGGCCAGCTCAACACAGGTCGCAGGGTTGTCCAGGAGCTGGGACTGACGAACCACTTCGACCTGGTGGCCATTGCCAAGGAAAAGAAGGAAGAAGGGGAAAAACTGTTCCTTCCGGGCCGCAAGAACCCGGTAATTCTGCCCCCCCACTCACCGGCCCTGCTCTACCTCATGCGCATCCGGGACGAATCCCATCGCTTCGGAATAACCTTTCACCGGCGGCTGCGCAACGACCATACCCTCCACTCGACCCTGGACGAGATACCCGGCATCGGTCCGGCCCGGAAAAAACTGCTCCTGGAAACATTTGGCAGTTACCGTCGTCTCTGCCAGGCCACCCCGGACGAATTGGCGGCTCTTCCGGGTATCGGCCCGGTCCTTGCCTCAACCCTGCATTTTCGCCTGCAGGACAACAAAAATACCGAATAAAACCATCGGTCCTCCTTTCAATACCACATAGTATATGTTAATATATAAATTTTTTTTGTGATTTCCATCAAAATTCAAAAAAAAGCTGGGCCGGCGAATAACATCGCAACTTTCACCGATACTGTGAAAAAATGATCCTTTTCCGCGCCAGTACAGAGTTTCGATGGTCATCAGAAACTTTTTTATATTTTTAAGATATTTTTCAGTTAAGGACCTTATGACTTGAAGTTTCTCTGCACTGCTCTGATATTCATCGGGGTCATCCTGCTGGCCCTGTCGCTTTTCTGCATCAAGAAGATCTGTGACAAAAACGACCGGATCTGTACGGGCTGGAAATTTCTCGCCGCCCTTGTTCTCCTTTTTATCGCCGGTTACATGACCTATGGGTTCATCATGAAAAACTCGGTCATGTCGATGGATTATCTCATAACCTCGCTTATCCTGTTTGGCGGCTCCATCTTTGTCATCACCGTGGTCCGGCTGTCCAACATCACCATTGATCACATGGATCTGCTGACCAGGAAGGAGCGTCACCGGGCTACCCATGACGAGCTCACAGAGCTGCCCAACCGGACGCTTTTCCAGGAACGGCTCGACTCAACCCTGTCCATGTGCCGGCGCCAACGGGAGCCTCTGGCTCTTTTGATGATGGACCTGGTCCGATTCAAGGAGATCAACGACTCCCTGGGCCATTTTTACGGCGACTATCTTCTCCAGGAAGTGGCCCATCGACTGAGCAGGGTGTTTCGCAGGGAATCCGACACCCTTGCCCGTCTGGGCGGTGATGAGTTTGGTGTTCTGCTCCGCAGCGGCAGGAATGAGGCCGTCCGGATGTCTCAGCATATCGCCGAAGTCATCGACCAGCCGTTCATGATCGAAGGCCATAACCTGAATGTGGGTATCAGTATCGGCATCGCCATATTCCCGGAACATGGCCAGGACAGTGAAACCCTGATCCAGCATGCCGACATCGCCATGTACGAGGCCAAACGCAACGAGGTGGTCTACTCGATCTTTGATGCCGATCAGGACCGGTCCACCTGGAACCGGCTGATCATGATCGGACAACTTCGCGACGCAGTCAAACACAGACAGTTTGTGCTCCACTACCAGCCCAAGGTGGCTCTGCAGCAAAAAGAGCCCTGCAGCCTTGAGGCCCTGATTCGCTGGCAACACCCCCAGGGAAAATACATTTACCCAAACGACTTTATTCCACTGGTGGAGCAGGCCGGACTTTCCAAGGCTTTGACCCTCCTGGTCCTGAACGAGGTTATGGAGCAAATAAAAAAATGGTCCCGGCAGTCCATAAAGCTCACCGTATCGGTCAACCTGTCCATCAAGAATCTCCACGACCTGGACTTTCCGTCCGAGGTCCGCAGACTGCTGGAGAAATTCGATCTCGACCCAGCGCTGCTCTGCCTGGAACTTACCGAAAGCTCCATGGTCATGGACCAGGACCGGGTCCACAAGGTGGTACATATGCTTCGGGATATAGGCATCAGGCTGTCCATGGACGATTTTGGCACCGGCTATTCATCCATAGCCTATCTGCGCAAGTTTCCGGTTCAGGAAATAAAGATAGACAAATCCCTTGTCCGCGATATCCTCGACAACGAAGACTCCAGCGCCATAGTCCAGTCCACCATTGACCTGGCCCACTCCATCGACTGCTGTGTGGTAGCCGAGGGAGTGGAAAACGAGCAGATCCTCAGACAACTCACCCAGATGGGCTGTGACATGATCCAGGGCTTCTTTGTCTGCAGGCCAATGCCGGGGGACGAGCTGGCCTCATGGCTGCGCAAAACATCCTGGTGCAATCAACCGGCATGATCCGGGAGCATCACCCCGGCCCCCACCAGCGATCCCCTGTCCCTCTTTTTTCTTGCAATCCCTTGCCGCCATCCGTAGAATTGGAATTGATACTTATTACAGTCAAGGGCTAACATGCTGCTCTTATGACAAAAAATTTTACAAAAAAAACAAAACAACGCCTACACAGAGGTACATGTCAACATGCTCAATAATCTTCGCTTCGTTTACAAACTGCTGACCTCGTTCTCGGTTGTCATCCTGATCATGATCGGTATTGGCATCATCGGTCACAGGGGGACCACAAATATCACCAGCGCCATCGACCAGATCAACCATGCGTCCCCACTTATGACCGCTGCCAGCCAGATCCAGCTCTCGGTCAGCCGGGACATGACCATGATCATGGAAATGATCGCTGCCCAACGACCTGAACAGCTTGAAGAAGCCTGGCAGCAGCACCGGGAACTGGCATCCCGGTTCAACACTTACACCAGGGCCATCCTGAAAGGAGCCCAGACCGCTGAAGGGGAAATCTACGCGACCAGTGATGAAAAACTGGCCGCCATTGTCAGGCAGGCCCAGACAAGGTACAACACGGATTTTCAGCCTCTTGTCGAACAGATCCGGCAAATGGTCGGCCTGCGGCTTTCAGGACAGGAGATCGACAACGTAAAGCTCAACAGGATTGATGACGAGGCAGATCGTATCGGCAACCAGATGCTCGACCTTCTGGGCGGGATTGAAGAGAGAGTGCACGAAGACATCGCCCAAGCCCAGCAAAGCGCCTTCAAGGCGGCGTCTGTCTCGGATCGGCTCATCTTCATCTCCATCCTCTTCGGTGTGGCGGTATCTCTTGTTTTCAGCCTGGTCATGACCCGTTCCATATCCTCCATGGTCCAGAAAACCGTCGATTTTGCCCAAACCATGTCCTCCGGTGATTTCAGCAGCCGGCTTGCCATTGACCAGAAAGACGAAATCGGACAACTGGCCAGCTCCTTGAACCAGATGGCCGCAAAACTCCAGAAAATGTTTACCGATATCCGGCGGGGAGCCGAAACCTTGCTCATAGCATCTGAAGAACTCAACCGGGTATCGCAACAAATGACCGAAGGCTCGGACCACACTTCAGCCAAATCCGGAATGGTCGCTACCGCCGCGGAAGAAATGAGCTCCAACATGAATTCCGTAGCAGCAGCCATCGAACAGGCATCGACCAATATCAACATGATAGCCGCTGCCATAGAGGAAATGACATCCACGGTGGACGAAATAGCCCAGAATGCGGAAAAGGCCCAGACGATCACCGGCAAGGCCGTCTCCCGGGCCTCAATTACCACCGACAATGTCAACCGCCTTGGCGAGGCTGCCCAGAAAATCAACAAAGTCACCGAAGTCATCACCGACATTTCCGAACAGACCAATCTACTGGCTCTCAACGCCACCATAGAAGCGGCCCGGGCCGGAGAAGCCGGCAAGGGTTTTGCTGTGGTTGCCAATGAAATCAAGGAGCTGGCCAAGCAGACAGCAGATGCGACCCAGGAAATCCGCGGCCGCATAGAAGGGATTCAGCAGACCACAGGATCAACAGTCACCGAAATAACCGAGATATCCAAGGTCATTAATGAAATCAACGACACCGTGTCCGAGATCGCCCTTTCGGTGGAAGAACAGGCCAGGGCCACCAAAGAAATTTCCGATAACATATCCCAGGCGTCACAGGGAGTGCAGGAAGTAAACGAAAACGTCGCCCAGGGGTCTGTGGTGGTCAATGAAATAGCTAAGGATATTCAGGAGGTAAAGCTGAATGCCCTGCGCTCGGCCGAAGACGGCGAAGAGGTGAAAAGCAATGTAGAAGAGCTGGCCGGGCTTGCCGGAGAAATGAAAACCATGATCTCAAATTTTGACATAGGCCATGAAAAATTCGACATAGGCCGGGTCAAGCGAGACCACCTGGCCTGGAAAAGCCGCCTGAACGACATTATCAAGGGCAGAATCGTGATGGAGGCCCACGAGGTACCATCTGAAACCCAGTGCAACTTCGGCAAATGGCTGGCCAGCGACGAGGGACAGCACCTCAAGTCCTTTCCAAGCTATCCCCGGGTCATCGCCGAACATGAAAAAGTCCACGCCCTGGCACGTCAGATTGTCAAAGTGATAAACCAGGGGCGGCACGAGGAGACCAGGAACCTCTTAAAGGAGTTCAACGCTGTACGTCTTCAACTCTTCCGGGCCCTGGATGATCTCTACAAGGAGTAAACATCCGTCCCCGGCAACATGCCTCGTCCCTGCTGAAAATATTTCGCTCACTTTCAACAAAAGAAGTCCGACTCCACGAGGAGTACATGAGTACCAGCGCCGGAGCCTCCCACTCCATCATAAAAAAAATTCTCGTCCCCTTCGGGTTCTCCCTGGTGACCCTCCTGGTACTCTTCGTTGTCAGCCTTGTCTGGCTCCAGAGAAAACATATCGACACCTCGGTGGATAAACAGGTACACGCCGCCCGGGAGCTCTTTGACTCCTTCATGAACCGCAACTCCCTGCTCATGGACGACCTGCTGCGGATCTACGCCGAAAACCAGGACATTGCCCGGGCTCTACGATACCGGGACCGTGAACATCTGACCAGAGAGTTTGACCGGATATACCACAGGCTCCGCCATGACACAAAGATAGAAAGCATCGCTTTTCTGGACCGGTCCGGAAAAATTTTATACCTGTCCCACAAACCTGAAAAATTCGGGCAGACACTCTATCACTTCAACCCGGAGCAGGAAAATCTCCGGCCCGGAACACTATCCTCCAAGGTGGTTATTGGTCTCAATGGACGGCTCAAGCTGAGGCTCATTGCCCCGGTTTTTGAAAAAGACCAACTGGTCGGGTACATTGCCCAGGCAAAGGAGCTAACCGCCATCACGCGGGAAATCAACACTATCCTGGAAGTCGACCTTGTCTTTCTTGCCCCGAAATCCATTCTCCAAAACAGACGTATCAAACGTATAATAGAGACTTCGTCCTCCCGCGAGCCATCCAGCGGCTTTTCCACCCACATCCTTCTTGCCTCGACCATGGAGCAGATCCCCCCTGCCGTGGCAGACGGTCTGGACAAAGTCTTGAGCAAGCAGCCCCGCAACCTGTTCACCTTCAGGGCAGACGGAAAATTCTACGCCGGCAAATCTGTCTCGCTGATCAACAGGGACGGTAGCTATATCTCCGACATCGTCATCCTCGACGACATAACGCAGGAAAAGAACCGCCTGTACATGGTGGCCTTGTTGCTGGCCGGACTGGCGACCCTGCTTGGCCTTGTTCTTTTCGGCCTGCTCTACCGCCATACCAGACGCATACAGGAACGGTTGCTCGCCACCAGGTCTGAACTGCAGGACGAAATCGAACAGCGGAAAAAGGCGGAAAAATCTCTGCATGACATCAATGCCACCCTGAGCAGACGAGTCAGGGAGCGAACCCGTGAATTGCAGAAAACAAACCAGGAACTGCAGGACGCGGCCACAAGGTTCCAGACCGTCATGGACAGTCTCGACGCCCTGGTGTACGTGGCAGACATGGAGACCTATGAAATTCTCTTTATCAATCGCTTTGGAACCAGGATCTGGGGTGACATTACCGGCACAATCTGCTGGCAGACTCTGCAGTCGGGCCAGGACGGGCCATGTGAATTCTGCACCAACAAATATCTCCTGAACGAGGATGGAACTCCCGGCCCCACCCATGTCTGGGAGCATCAGAACCTGTCCACCGGCGACTGGTTCGAATGTCGGGACCAGGCCATCCACTGGACAGACGGACGCATAGTACGGTTGGAAATCGCCACCATTATCAATCGCCGCAAACAGGATGAAAAAGAGAAAAAAAGTCTGCAGAGTCAACTCATCCAGGCCCAGAAAATGGAATCCATCGGGCGCTTTACCGGCGGTATCGCCCATGACTTCAACAACTTTCTTTCCCCGATCATCGGCTACTGCGAACTTCTCCTCATGCGTAACGACCTGGATCCAGCGGTACAGAAAAAGATCGAGTCGATCCAGTCGGCCGGACGCAAGGCAAGCCACCTGGTCGAACAGCTCCTGGCTCTCAGCCGCCGCCAGGTCCTCCAGATCGAGGTTCTCGATCTCAATTCAATCCTGCACGACATGATCGGGATTTTCAACCGGATCATCGGCGAAGACATATCCATTGAACTGCACCCCCAGGATAATCTGGGAAAAATCAAGGGTGACAGAGGGCAGATCGAACAGATCGTCATGAACCTGGCGGTCAACGCCAGAGACGCCATGTCAGAGGGAGGAAAACTGATTTTCGAGACCGGGACCGTTTCCCTGGATGAAAACTACACCAGCCACCACCCTGAAATACACCCGGGAACCTATGTCATGCTCTGTGTTACGGATAACGGCAAAGGCATTCCCCGGGACATTATGGAACGAATCTTCGACCCGTTCTTCACGACCAAGAAACCGGGCAAAGGTACCGGTCTGGGCCTGGCGACAGTCTATGGTATCGTCAAGCAGCACAGGGGACATATCTTTGTCTACAGCGAACCGGAAACAGGAACCACTTTCAAGATATACTTCCCCATGGCCGACGACGAAGAGGATTCGTTTGTCTCCAGTGCCAACCTTAAAAAAGAGATGCCCGGCGGCCGGGAAACCATCCTGGTGGTCGATGACGAAGAATCGATTCGCCTGCTGCTCACCGACACCCTCTCTCTTCTGGGCTATACCGTCTTTACGGCCGAATCAGGGGAAGATGCGGAGAAACTGGTGCAAGACACGAAACCGGATATAGACCTGCTGCTCACCGATGTCATCATGCCCGGGATGAATGGAAAGGAACTGGCGTCCAGTCTGAAGAATATCTATCCGGACCTCAAAATAATGTTCATCTCCGGCTATACCGACAACCTCGTCGTCAAGCATGGGGTTCTTGAGCCTGGTATTGAACTGCTGAGCAAGCCTGTCCTGCCCACGGTTCTGGCTGCCAGGATCCGGAACATCCTGGACCGGTGACCGGACCGCGAACCCTTTCAGTCATGAACCAGGACCAGGACATAGCAACCCGCCTCAAGCCGGGCTGTATCTGCAAGGGTATTCGCCTCCACCGGCTCATCGAAGCCGTGGACGCCGGTGCTGCCAGTTTCGAGGCCGTAGCCCGACTCACCGGGATAGGAAACGGTTCCTGCGGCGGACGCCGCTGCCGGAGAAAAGTTGAAGCACTCCTGGCCGGGAAGAAAGACGAAAGCTCAACACAATCGTACTAATCAAGCCGCAGAATGGCATCCCGGACCAACCCTGTACACAGTGTAGAGTAGAGCGCTAATGAAAACAGCTACCAACGACTATGCCCCGCCGCACGCGGCTCCTACATATCAGATGGCGGTCCATTCCCATCAGCGCCCCCTCGTCGAACCGGACGTGCGGTTTTCCCGCATCCGGCTCTCCGATGATCTCTCGCCACAAGGCATTCACAAGGAGTTGACGGCTCTTTTATGCAAGTAGACCAGCCCCTCAGACT
>NZ_JBPMMS010000037.1:0-12575 GCF_054025815.1 Desulfolithobacter sp.
TCCGGCACAAAGGGCGCATCCAGCACCTTGAAGGTCTCCAGTTGCTTGGCCTCGGTTATCTTGGCCAGTTCCAACTGTTTGCGCAGCTCGGTATACACGGCCTGGGAGGCCAACCGTTCCCGGGTGATCTTGGACAGGGTGAGCTGCTCGCTGGGCACCTGGCGCTCCCAGTACTCCAGCTCCCTGGTGGCCTCGGCAAGCTGCCGCTCGACAAACTCCCGTTCCCGCCGGGCATCGGAGACGTATTCGTTCTCAAGGAAAAAATTCAGTTCCGCAATAACCCGCTCCAGCATTTGAGAACAGAAGGCAGGCTCCTGGCCGGTCCAGGCAAGATTGATCAGTTCTGTTTTTTTGTCCTGATTTACAGTAAAAAAATTATCCAGCACCTTCCCCTGTAAGGCCTTTATCACCGTAGGTTCAGCTTTCGGATCCTCCACCATCCAGCTCCGGGACTCGGGATCCCAGATATCTTGATAGAGGACCGGCAGGAGATCATACTTTTTGATCAACCGTTCCCTGAGCGTCCGGCTCTGGAGAAAAGACATGATATTACTCGATCCCTGACCGGGCAGAGCAATGGGCAGGGGCAGGTTGCCGATCAAGCCGCTCAGGCTGCTGGCCGCAGACTGATCCCGCTGATTGGGAATCAGGGTGGCGGAGGACTTGTATTCTTCCGGCAGGACATAGATGCTCACCACCCCGGCAGCCAGGGTACAGCAAAGAGTAAAGAGCAGGATAAACCATTTACCGGCCCAGAGGATTCGCCAGAGCTCGAGCAGATCAATTTCATCGTCCTGAACCCCCTCCATGGGAAAAGGCGGGTAGGCGTAGATTATCTCTTTTTCTTTTGGCGCTTCTGACATTATCTATCCTGAAACCTTGCTGAGAAACAGGCGATGGTTTCCTTTTCCAGGGATACCATCGCTGAGATTTGCATTAACATGTGCACCTGACAGACGCCAACATGGTCGTTAAATCGCAAAGATAATTCCAGCGGTGGTGGCGATCTTGAATATGATATCCGAGATATTGGAGATGAGCCGCATATACGGTACCCGTTCAAGGTCTTCCGGGACCACAATGGTATCTCCGGGCATGGGCTTGTAGTTCCAGAAACCGCCCAGGAAACTGGACTGGGAAGATGCCAGCACCTCGCCATTGGCCTTGACCACGTACACGGCTTTCCTGTCCGCTGTCCTGGTGGGCCCGCCGGCCTTGGCGAGATAGTCCTTCAGCGAAAAATTATCGCGATAGAGATAGGAGTTGGCATTATAGACACTGCCCACCACGGAGACAAAATTAGGCCGTTGAGGCACATGCAGGCTATCCCCCTCGTGGAGTTCGAAGTCAAAGTCCGTGCCCCTGATCGAAGCCAGAGGCCCCAGGGTGATGCTCATCCTGCCGGTGGCCTTGACCTGTCGCAGACGGGCAAGCAACCCCCTCAGCGCCTGTTGCTGACCGGCGAGAAGGGCGGCATCCTTGTCGGTTGCCGTGGTCTGGGCTTTATCCGAGAGGACGGACTGAACCCGCAGCTCCAGGTCGTCGATCATTTTATTTATGCTTTTCTGCTGAATCTCCCTGGCTTTTGCCGAAACAAAATAGGCCCCGTAAAAATAGGCTTTGTCCGTAAAACCTCCGGCCCGTTCGATCAGGTCGGAAAGGTGCTCGCCATCACGGATACGATAGGTGCCGGGAAATTTCACCTCGCCGCTAATGGAGACACTTTTAAAGCTGGCCGCGTCTTTGACATGGCGGACATAGATATAATCATAAGGCTGTAACGGAAAATCACCATTGGTGTCAGCCGAAAGCGTTACGTTGGTGGTGGTCACCTCGCCGTTACGTATCTCCTGCCGGCTGAGATCGATGCGACTGGTGTCAGCCTCGAACCGGAAACCTCCAGCCATCCCCAGGAGGTCACCCAGGGTGAGCCCCGGGGTGTAGGTATACTCTCCGGGCCGCCAGACACTGCCCATCAACTGGACCGGCTCCTTGATGTTATACTCCTTGCGGGAGAGAATCTCTACGCGATCATAGGGGGCCAGGTCCGCATCATAGGTGTGCTGAAAAACCCTGGCCAGCGGGAAACGCTCCACCCGGTAGCGGGTGGTCTGGGGATCATAGCGGTGGAGAAGGCCAAACTCGATGATCGAGTCCGGTTTGAGCAGGGAAGGATCTGTCAGTATATCGGATAACTTCAGCCCTGGCCGATACTTGAAGATATCCGGCACCCATACATTGCCCTCCAACCGGACGACTTCCGGCCAGGTGGTTACCAGATACTGTAATTCGAGCAGGTCGCCGTTTTGGATCGCTGTGGTCTTCAGGTCCGCGGAACCACTGCGCTGATCGATATCCTTGATGACAAATTCCTGGTTATCGACAAACCGCCGCAGGAGGAGTTTCCGGGTAAAGGTCTGGGGGAGCGGTCCGCCGGCCAGGTCCAGCAGATCGGCCACGGTTTTTTCGCTGGTGAGCTCGTAAATCGCCGGCTGGAGCACGGCCCCGGCCACCGCGGCCGTGGGGCCGATTCGGGGAACAAAGAGCACATCTCCATCCTGGAGCGGCAGATCCTGCTCGCGGGAACCATGCAGGAGAAGGGTGTACAGATCCACCACCTGGATAAGAGTCCCATCCCGGAACAGCTTGATGGTCCGCAGGGAACCACTCTTCTTGACCCCGCCCCCACTGATCAGACCGCCGATCACCGTGGAAAAGGGCGGCACCAGGTGCAGGCCGGGCCGGGCGACCTCGCCAATCACATAAATTTCAACACTGCGCAACTCAGCCAGGGAAACACTGAGATTGATACCCTGGACATACTTTTCCGCCTCGCTCCTGAACACCTCCTCGAGCCTGCCAAAAGGCGTACCGGCAACCGGAACGATCCCGATCTGCGGCACATCGATGGTCCCATCCCGGCGTACGGTGCCGGTGAAAGCGGCATCCTGGCCATTGCCCCATATGCGGATGCGGAGTTTGTCTCCCGGGCCGATGATGTAGCTGTCCCGCGGAACGGCAAGCTTGCTGGTCGCGTTGGTGGAAGTCCGGAAGAGATCATAGCCGTACTGCATAAGCGACCGGGCCAGCGGCGAATTATACTGCTGCCGATAGAGTTGCTCGATGGAGGAAAACGCGGCCGGCCGTAGCGTATCCACCTTCTGCTCGGCCGCGGCTCCCTCGCCTTCTGCCCCCTCACCTTCAGCAGCCGACACCTCGCCGGAGCCTGTCTCACCCTGGTCCCTGGCAGCGGAAAGCAAGGCCGGCGCGTTGGGCACATTTTGCATGTACTGCCGGATCTGCTGCGGAGAAATATTCATTCCCGCCGGGATCCCGGCGGGCAATGGTGCCTCCCCGGCCAGGACGGAACCTGCGCCCAGAAAGACTGTGAGCAGAACTGAAGTCAGAAAAACAAAAAAATTCGCCACAACTCGTCTACCACCCATATAAGTACAGACAACGGTTACTCTGCCCGACCCCAGCGGCATGCAGAAGTGCCAACGGGCTCCGGGCTGAATGATTTCGATTCTATCACGGAAAAATTGTAGCCAGTTCCATAAAAAAAAGCTGCTGAAAAGCAGCTTTTTCAAAGGATCGTTCCAGGAAAAATTCATGGAATGAATCCTGGACAATACAAAGACAACTCAGTGACTATGAGCATGGGCCGTTGGCGCATTGTCATCTCCGGTCGCGGCGGCGACCACCCCGGCCACGGCAGCAGCAGCCACAGCGGCAGCGACAACGGTTGTGGTGGTGATACCGGCCGCAGCAGCACCGGCTGCAGTGGCAGTGGCAGCAGTGGCAGTGGCTCCGCCGGCCGCGCCTGCGCCGGCAGCCCCGGCACCAGCCCCGGCAGCACCAGAGCCTGTCCCGCCGGCAGCACCAGCAGCACCGCCTTCAGCCGCGGCATGGGTGGGGGCAACAGGTGTAAAGGCAAAAAGAAACGCTCCAGCAACGAGTATGGTAAGTACTTTCTTCAATTCAACACCCCTCTTTCTTTTCAGAAACAATAGATTGCATTGATACAAGTTATTTACTGAAGATAAATATCAGTTTAGCCGTCAAAAGTCAATGTTTTCCATCACCAGGGATGACCACCGGGCTCTTGCCTCTATCTATTGGGAGACAAAGATTTTTCCTCGGGCATACCAACCGGACGCACGAAAAAATATTTTTTGTTTACCACTGAAACCCAGAATGAACCCTGTTTTGTTGGGTTTCGTTCCTCAACCCAACCTACAATGAGCTGCATCCGTGCTCGTACACATGAACGGGATGGTTCCCCCTATATGATTCTCCTGGTGATTCTCCAGGCGATACCATCCCTGAGTGAGGTGGACCCCATTGTCAAGACGTAACTGATCACACGATGAGTACCAGGGCGAAATATCAGGGAAAAAATCATGGCTGGTTGAGCACGGTATCACCTCCATTGTTTAGAAAAGCAGAGCTTCAGCTACACCTGCAGAATCTCTTCGGCAAACCGGGTAAACGGTAGCACCCTGGTTCGCAGATCACCAACTTCATAATCGTCACTGCCCGCATGGACCTGGTAGAAGCAGGGGATGTCGGTCCGTTTGGAAAAGTAGACTAAATGCTTGCTGACTGATTTTGCACCGCTCTTGCACTCGACTGCAAAGACAGGCGCTCCGTCCCGCAGAACCACAAAGTCCACCTCACGTTTGTTAATGTCACGCAGAAAGCACAACTCCATGGCATCGCCCTGGGTGTCTTCATGAAAATGACAGTATTTAAGAAGGTTGGAGGCTACCAGGTTTTCAAATCTGGCCCCTGTTTCGCTGCACAATGACCAGTCCCAGAGATACATCTTTTTATCTTTTTTCAACGCTTTGATTCTTTTCTGTCCAAAGGGCCTGATCCTGAAACAGTAGTACAGGTTTTCAAGAATGCGTACCCAGCGGTCAACAGCCTCATGGGAGGCTGACAAGTCTTCGCGCAGGGAGTTGATAGAGAGCAGGGATGCTACTTTTTCCTGGAGCAGGACAGCCAGCATGTCCAGCTGGCTCACCTCCTTTACCTGCTCAAGAGAGACAAGATCATCATGTATGACTCTGGAGATACGTTCACGCTGCCACCGTTTCCAGTCTCGTTCAGACTGGGAAAAAAACGGTTCAGGGAAACCACCAAAAGCAAGCAGTGTCTCAAGATCAGCAGATGACGGTTGTTTGTTCAACTCGTAAAGAGAGAGTGGATGCAGCCTGTAGTAGTGGTATCGTCCCTGCAGGGAATCACCCCCCTTGCGATAATAATCCAGACGGGCAGAGCCGGTAATCAAAAAGGCAACGCGTGATTTGTTCTTGTCATAGAGACCCTTGATAAAAGTACGCCAGTTTTTGTACTTGTGGATTTCATCCAGCACCACGAGCGGCTGTCCCGGCGGCAGTCCCCCCTGGAGCATTATCCTTCGGTCATCGGCATAGTCCCAGTTGAAATAGGCAGGATGCTGCTCATCACCACCGAGAATATTAAGCGCCAGCGTGGTCTTGCCAACCTGTCTCGGACCTCCGACAAAAACCATCTTTTTCTGCAGGTCCTCGACAACTGCAGACTGAAGATATCTATCCATGCCCATCCCTGTGCTGGAAGTTGAAAAATGAAGATTTTCAGGTCAACCTGATTATAATTATATAAATTTTCAGGTCAACCGGAAAACAACATACCAATGTTACATTTTTCGCCCCTACGTTTTTTCCGCCCCCCACAAAAATCGTCCCCGCAATCATTCCGAATGATCATAATGCCGTGGACATGGTTTGGCATAACAACAAATTCGTCCAATTCCGCATGTGGGAAATGGACAGGAATATCCAACCAGCATTTCTCTGCCACTTGGCCTACATCATTCAATACCATTTTGCCATCAACAACATTCCCGAACAAACACGCCCTGTTTTGTGTACAAATGGTCACAAAATACGCCCCGGCCCTGGTGTAATCGTAACCCTGCAACCGGATGGAACGGCGATGATGTATGCCGGGATCAAATTTCATATCCCCAATTCCTCAAAATTCTTCTTGATCTTCTCAGCCAGCTTTGCAGCCTCAGTGTTCAAGTCCTCCAGTTCCACATGGATTTCCCGCAGGGCTTCCTCGAAGTCGAAATCGTCGTTGTCCCTCTTCCTCGGGCGCAACACCCACATAACGGCCGGGAGTCAGGCTCCAGTCTGCCTCCCCTCCTCTCGTTCCTCCGCTCCGCGGTGAACGATCCATCATCCACGGTCACCGCTCCTGCGGTGCCCATTCTAACCTGGAAGGTAACAACAAAGCATTATGCTTGACAAAAGCATCACACAAGCAATAAAATGGAAGCATAAACTCCAAAAAGGAAGCAAAAATGGCGATAAAAAATCGTTTTTTCCAGGATCCAAAACAGAGCTTTTTTCTCTTCGGGCCGCGGGGCACCGGAAAATCAACCTGGCTGCACCAGCATTTCACCTCGGCGTATTTTATAGATCTGCTGGCACCGGAGGTTTTTCGATCCTTCCTTGCCAGGCCGGAACGGTTGCAGGAAGTACTTGAAGGGACAGGCGCCGAGACTATCATTATTGATGAGGTGCAGAAAGTCCCGGAACTGCTGGACGTTGTGCACCTGCTCATGGAAAAGAAACATGGTCCGCGGTTTGTGCTCACCGGATCGAGTGCAAGAAAACTGAAACGAACCGGCGTTGATCTGCTGGCAGGACGAGCAATTGTCAAGACCATGCACCCCTTTATGGCCGCAGAAACAGGAGATTCCTTCACCCTGGAATCAGCTCTGCAGATCGGGTTGGTACCGTTGGTGACGGAATCAATCAACCCCCGGGAAACCCTGAACTCCTATGTGGCGATATACCTGAGGGAAGAAGTTCAGGCCGAGGGTCTTGTGCGCAATATCGGGGCGTTCAGCCGCTTTCTGGAGGCGGCCAGCTTTTCCCATGGCTCTGTCCTGAACATTGCCGCCATCGCTCGGGAATGCCAGGTACAACGCAAGACGGTAGAGGGATATCTGCAAATCCTGGAAGACCTCCTGCTCTCTTTCCGGGTGCCGATTTTTGCACGGCGATCCAAGCGGATCCTGGTCGCTCACCCAAAATGGTATTATTTCGATGCCGGTGTATTCCGCTCCCTGCGCCCCTCGGGCCCCATTGACAGCCCGCAGGAGATAGACGGAGCAGCTCTTGAAGGACTTGTAGCCCAGCACCTCCGGGCATGGTCGGCCTACCGTGGCACCGGGGAGCTATTTTACTGGCGGACCAAATCCGGGGTCGAGGTGGATTTTATTCTGTACGGGGAAAAAGAATTTTACGCCATTGAAGTGAAAAACAGCACCCGAGTACAGGGAAAAATGCTCAGAGGACTGCGCAGCTTCTGCGAAGATTACCCGGAAGCAACCCCGGTGCTGCTCTATCGGGGTAAGGAACGATTAATGATACATAATATCGTCTGTATTCCATGTCAGGATTTTTTAACCGCCCTCTCCCCCAGGCAGACCATCGCTTACGCCATAAAAGCGTAACAGGCCGCTGAAAAACGAGGGGGCGTCTTTTAATGGGTGTCGTCCCTAATGTTGCCCCCGTGTTGACAATCGATATACGTTTTCGTATATTGATTGTATGTACACATTGTCGCAGGAGGTGAAATATGGCACATACGGAAACACGCAAGGCGCCGATCAATATCAGGGCGTTGGACGCACAGCGGAACCTGATTGACAGAGCCGCTGCCATACTGAACAAAAACCGATCAGAATTCATGCTGGAGGCAGCTTGCCGTGAAGCCGAAAATGTCTTGCTTGATCAACGGCTTTTCCTCTTGACGGAGAAAGATTTCAAGACATTTGAAGTGGCGTTGAGTAACCCTGTCGCCGAAAACAGGGTAATGATGGAGCTGTTAGCGAGTAAATCCCCATGGGAGAAATAACCGCGCCGGAACCAATTACCTCGGCGCATATCCTGGCTGATTTCGATTGCGGTGTATCTTCGCTCAATGACTGGCTGAAAAGGCAAGCTCTAAAAAATGAAGTGTCCGGGGCTTCCCGGACTTTTGTTGCCTGTAAGGATCTGCAGGTTATCGGTTTTTACGCATTGGCTGCCGGTAGTGTCATTCGGCGGCAGGCGCCTGGAAAAATCAAACGTAAAATGCCGGAACCAATTTCTGTCATGGTTCTGGGAAGACTGGCAGTGGATCTTCGCTGGCAGAAAAACGGCATTGGCAGGGGGCTGCTGAAAGATGCCGTTTTGCGAACCATCCAGGCTGCAAAATATGCGGGGATAAGGGCGCTGGTTGTTCATGCGCTGTCTGAAGAAGCGAGAAAATTTTATCTCCGGCACGGTTTCCTGGAGTCGCCTTTAAACCAGTTCACACTGATGCTGCCATTGGGCGGCGTGAAAATTTAATCCAAGCCGGAATGAAGGATGGCAACAGGCTTCTCTTTGATTCATTCCAATGGATGCCATTGCCCGGAGGAGATCATCCATGAGCACGTAGGTTGGGTTGAGGGACGAAACCCAACAGAACAAGGGGCAATTTATTCCGACGCAATTATGCACCAGTTCCGCCCGTGGGACGTGCCTGCCGATATTGCATGATCCGGGGAAGCAAAAAAATGTCGTTGGGTTTCGTTCCTCAACCCAACCTACATTGCCGGTCAGTTGCGTGACACCGCGGAGCGGCTGTCACGAGAGGATTGCCTGCCAGGACCACCATTTCGGTACTCCGGGACGATATTTTGCAAATACTCTTTCAGCTTGCCCACATCCCTTGAAATAGCTGCCTGCCGTAACCGGGCAAACTCCTCCAACAACCAGTCCCAGTCCACCTGTCGGCTCCTGGCAAGCAGCAGCTTCGGATGCTTTGTCGACTTCAGGTCTTCACTCTCGTGGAAAATCTCCTCGTAGAGCTTTTCCCCGGGCCGCAGTCCGGTATAGACAATCTCGATATCCTTGCCCGGAATCAGGCCAGACAGGGTAATCATCTGCTCGGCCAGGTGTCTGATCAACACCGGCTCACCCATGTCGAGGACAAAGATCTCCCCTCCCTCGCCCATGGCCCCGGCCTGGAGAATCAGGCTGACAGACTCTGGTATGGTCATGAAATACCTGGTGATTTCCGGATGGGTCACGGTGACCGGGCCGCCTTCCTCAATCTGCTTTTGAAAGAGCGGCACCACCGACCCGGCAGAACCCAGGACATTACCAAAACGGGTTGTAATAAATTTCACCGAAGAACGCTCATTCAGGTTCTGACAATAGAGCTCGGCAATCCGCTTGGTCACCCCCATGATGTTGGCCGGGTTCACAGCCTTGTCAGTGGACACCAGGACAAACCGGTCTGCCTGGTAGCGATCCGCGGCATCGGCGACACACCGGGTGCCGAACACGTTGTTGCAGACCCCTTCGGCCGGATTCCACTCGACCATGGGAACATGCTTGTAGGCAGCGGCGTGGAAGACCACATCGGGCCTCCAGGTGGCAAAAACCCAGTTTACCCGCTCCTGGTTCTTCACATCACCAAGAACGGTCTCGAGCTGCAGCCAGGGATATTCTTTGCGCAGCTCATGGTCAATGGAGTAGAGGTTGAACTCGCCGTTATCAAAAATAATCAGCCGGCCAGGCTCAAGAGCTGCAATCTGGCGACAGAGCTCAGAGCCGATGGAGCCGCCGCCACCGGTCACAAGGACGGTCTTGCCGGCCAGGTACCCGGCAATGGCATCCAGGTCGAGCTGCACAGGTTCCCGGCCCAGCAGGTCATCGACGGTCACCGGCCGCAGACGGCCCGCCTCCACCTCCATACCCTTCATCTCCAGCACCGACGGCAGGGTCTGACAGGCAACATCTGCCTCGCGACAGAGCTGGACCAGGTGACTCAGGACTTTTTTATCTGCAGAGGGAATCGCAAGGATGACCAGCTCGATGCCCATGTCCCGTACAATCGTCGGAATTTCATCTGTTCCGCCAACAACCCGCACCCCGTGAATTTCCCGTCTTTTCAAGCCTGGATCATCGTCAAGAAAAGCAAGGGGTTCATACTCGGGCCGGTGCAGCAAATCTCGAACCAGCAGCTCCCCTGCCCTGCCGGCACCAACAATGAGGGTCCGTTTTCCGCCATGACTGCGCAGGGTGAAACGACGATCTTTCAGCCAGCGATATAACAGACGGGAGCCACACAATCCCGCGGTGAGCAGGATAGGATAGAGGATGAAAACAGAACGGGGAATACCCTGGAAACGAGTAAGCAACCCACTGGACACTGCAATAACCAGCGTTCCCAGACCGACAGCTTTAAGAATTCGGACAATATCCGGAATCGAGGCAAAGCGCCACAGGCCCAGATACAGGCCAAATATCCAGAAAATTATTCCCTGAACAGGAATAGCCACAAGGAGAAGCTGATACAGTGTCTGCAGGTGTACAAGCGGAATGGGACCAAAATTAAAACGCAGCAGGTACGCCAGAATAAGCGCGAGCGGGACCCACAGCATATCGTGCAAAAACGCCGCCCAACGGTTGAACACATATCGTTGAATTCTTTTTTTCATTATCCGATAACCGTTGCAACCCAGCCTGAACAAGGGATAGCATCACTGAATGTCAGAAAAGATCCCCTCTACCCTCGTGACATCTGCTCCTGCAACCCTCCAGGATCAAACACCTCCACCCTGCATTCCAGAGCCACCCTTTTCAGGGCCGTATCCTGTGTTGCTATAGGCAGACCTTTGCGCATCGCCAGATCCAGATACGATGCATCGTATGTTGACAGTTGATGCTTCCGGGCCAGGGCCACGATTTCTCTAGTCATTCGGTCAGGGGGCTCCTGAATGACCGTAATTGGAAGCTCACCGATCAAGGCAAGAAAACGCACGCTGTCAGCTTCGCTGAGGCGGCCTCGCCGCTCAGCCACAACCAGCACATTACCGATTTCAAGGGGCCAGATGGCCGGAACAACCGCCTCGGCAGATTCAAGGCTTGTCAGTACGACATCGGCGTACGAGCTTTCCTCGTCCATAAAACACCATGCCATGACCACAGAATTGTCGATCACGAAATCAGCCATCAGCGCCTGCCCTCTTCAATCATTTCACGAATTGAAAGACCATGCAGAGGGTGCCTTTTTCTGAACTTCAACAACTCATCAATAACCTCTTTGGTCGGAATCTTTCGGTCTGCCTCAGGAGCCTGCAATACAGCTACCGGCACACCGTGCCTGGTGATAGTGATTTTCTCCCCTTTTGCCACCCTCTTCAATAACTGGGGCAAGTGGGTCTTTGCCTCATAAGCGCCTGTGGTTTCCATAATCTTTGCTCCCTCTATCTTTCAGCCTGGTCTAAGACCAGTCTATCTGCAAGCTGCATTGCAGTCAAGGAGAGAAACTGGTTCTACTCCTCTTCTCCTGCCCTGAACCTGAATGCCAGCCAGACCAGGGGCACATACGCCACAACCAATCCAACGGCCCCGTCCAGCATTCGCAGCGCGACCATTGCCGCCAAAGGGAAAAGCCAGAATACATTAATGGCCCCGACTGCCAACGATACCGGCCGATGCACCCCGAACTTTCTCGCCGCATGCTGGTAGCCATGGCTCCGATGGGCCTGGTACAACTTCTTCCCCCGCACCATACGGCGCAACAAAGTCAGCGTGGCATCAACGATAAAAACACCCAGCAGAATCAACCAGGCCCAGAATAACCGGGGCACCTCCCAGGCTGCCTGCAGCGACAGAATCCCCAGGACCAGGCCAAGAAAACCACTGCCCGCGTCGCCCATGAAAATGCGGGCCGGGGGAAAATTCCAGCACAGAAAACCAAGCACCGCCGAGGCCAGCAACAGCGGCAGCAACCAGGCCAACAGACCCGCACCGGTCAACCATGCCAGCACCGCCGCACCCAGACAAACAGTGATGGCCTCGATACTGGCTATCCCATCGATGCCATCCATGAAGTTATACAGGTTCAGCAGCCACACCAGATACACCGCGGCCAGCACATTTCCCGACCAGCCAAGATCGACCAGATACCCAAACACCGGTAAAGGTGGCAGCCCACCCAGCCAGACCAGGGCCCAGACGGCTCCGACGAAATGGGCCAGCAACCGCCAACGGGCAGGGATATGACCACGATCGTCAAGAAAACCAACCAGGGCCACCCAGGCCCCGGCCCCGGCAAGACCAATCAGAACAGATATCGAAAGGTTGGCAGTAAGGACAAAAAAACAGGTCAGCACCAGGAAAGAGAAAACAATGGCCAGCCCGCCACCGCGCGGGGTGGGCGCAGTATGGGAGCTGCGCTGATTGGGAACATCCAGCATGCTGTGTGACAGGGCATACCGACGCAGAACACTGGTCAACAGCCAGCAAAGCCCGGCCGCGACTCCGCAGGCTAACAGCACGTTCATGATGAGTGCAGGGATTCCAAAAAATGACGGGCCGTATTCCGAAGCGCCGAATCCACGGTTACGGGCGGGGTCCAGCCCAGTAGCTCTTGCGCCTTTGAAATGTCCACCTGCAGCGAGCCAAGAAGCCTGCGCGACAAGGCCCGCCGGCCAAGCATGGTCGCTGCGAGAGCCAGCAGCCATTGAGGCA
>NZ_JBPMMS010000038.1:0-47080 GCF_054025815.1 Desulfolithobacter sp.
ACCAATCACATGAATTGATTTCAAGGATTGGACTTCAACAAAAAAGCCTAACCAGCTCTCACCGGTCAGGTTCGTTTCGGCCCGCTTGAATGCTGTTCAGTTTTCAAAGATCAATCCCGCTTGACCAAGTGGTCAAGTGGTTTGCCACTTTTTGCTTGCAGCGGCAGATACTATAAAGAGCTTTTTTTGTTGTGTCAATCAAAAAAGCTCTTGGTCGAAGCTTTTTTTGTTGCCTGCGAAGTCATCCGCAGCAACGAGGCGAGAAGATACATGGGTTGAGGGACCCTGTCAACAGCAAATGTTGAGGTTTTTCTTTTTCTTCTTTTTCGCGTGGTTTCATGAAAAGTTTTTGTTCCGTTATCTTGCCGGAAATTAGTTAAAAAAGGCCAAGGTAGCGACCAGAGGTAAAAAGGATGCATAAGGCAAGAATGATCTTGATCAGCCTGGCGGGAACAAATCGTTGCAGCCTGGCACCGCAGTACATTCCGACAAAACCACCCAGTCCGAAGAGCATTCCGAGCTTCCAGTCTGGAGCTACAGCCATGTCCGGATAGACCGGGGCCAGGATTTCAAAGATCGTTACTCCTGCCACCGAGGTCAAGAGAGTACCCATCAGGGCTGCTCCGGCAACCGTGTAAACCGGCAGGCCGAAAAAAGAGACAAAAAAGGGAGCGATTATCGCCCCGCCACCGATGCCGTAGACACCGCCGATTATGCCGACAATCAGGCTCAATGTCATGATGCTGGCAGTGGATACGCGGTACCTCGATCCTTTATATATATAGGAGATCGACCTCAGGTTTATGGCAGGTTCGCTGACCACGTCCTCGCCTTTCATGGAAACTTCAGTCGATTTTTTGTCCTTTTTGTTCCAGATGTCCCGGAACAGGCGCATCGCAATGTACAGCAGAACCAGGGCTGCGAATCGTTTGAACATTGCCGGGTCCGGAAGGTATTTGATCCTGATGAAGGCGCCGGCTATCACTCCGGGCAATGTGCCGATGACTACAGCCCAGGTAAGAGGCCAGACCATTCGTCCTTCCCTGACATAGCGATAAACACCGCTTGGAATGGCGACGATGTTGAAGATATGATTGGTGGCGCTGACCGCTGGAGAGTCGAAATGAAGCACCGATACCTGGAAGGGCAGGAGCAGGAAGGCTCCTGATACCCCTCCCATGGAGGTGAAAAGGGAAATCACGAAGGCGACCAGGGGGGGGAGCCAGGGATGTACCTCTATGTCAGCAGTAGGGAAATACATTTTTCCCTGGTCATCTTTCAGTCATCATCCAGCCACCTGCTGAGCGTTTTGACAATTTTTTCGGCCTGAGCCGGACTGGAGATATTGAACTTTGATTTGGGAATATACTTGCCGTCCCTCTTCTGGTAGCGTCGGATGGTGAACTTGTCCGGGCCATATTCTCCCTTGCTGCGGTTGAAATCCTGATACCGGAATAAAATGGTTGTCCAGGCACCTTTGGAAAGAATCTCTTTGTCCAGTTCTTTGACGATCAGGGTGCCGTCTTCTTCGTAGTTGATGCTCAGGTCTTCTATATCGCTGCTCATGACATATCTCCAGGCGGGTTGTTCAGGTCTGCGGGACGATATCTTGTCCCGTTGCAGGATATCGTAGTTCTGAGGCCGTTATAGCACAGCGGCAGAAAAAGACAACTATTGCAACTTGTGGTTGCCAGGGCTTCTGTATGCGTTTACAACGCTGTAGCGTGGCTTGGCCGTCTTTTTCTTGGTGAGCGGCCTGGAGAGCTTCAGTATGCCCGGACAGATCCGGGCAGAGCCTGTGCTTGTATTTCATGGAACCGGGAGAATACCATGCAGAAATCAAAGGGATTACCGCAGTCTGCAACACAGTATGATGTCATCATTGTCGGAGCCGGACCAGCCGGTCTTTTTTCCGCTTTCTACTTGTGTGAACATACCAGCCTCAGGGTCCTGCTGCTGGAAAAGGGCAAGGGGCCTCTCAAGCGAACCTGTCCCATCACTGACAACCGTCTCTGTCAGGAATGCAGGCCCTGTAACATTCTCTGCGGGGTCGGTGGGGCTGGTCTTTTTTCAGACGGTAAGCTCAACTATATCCATAAACTGGGTAAGACCGATCTGACCCAGTTCATGCCGGTGGCCGAGGCCCGCACTCTCATCAATGAAACAGAGTCGATCTTCAATCGTTTCGGTATGGATGGGGTGGTCTATCCCACGGATATGCAGGCAGCCAGGAATATCCGGAAGGAGGCCAAGCGGCATGGTATTGATCTGCTGCTCATCCGGCAAAAGCATCTTGGCAGCGACAGGTTGCCAGGCTACATCACCACCATGGCCGATTATATTACTTCCCGGGGGGTGGAACTCCATACCTTGGAATATGCCAGGGACATTATTGTCCAGGATGGCCGGGTGCAGGGCGTGGTCACCGATCGTGGGGAGTATCGGGCCAGATTTGTCATTCTGGCCCCAGGCCGCGGAGGGGCCGACTGGATGGGACAGGTGGCGGAGCGCTACGGCCTGGGGCTGCACCAGCGCGGCATCGAGGTGGGGGTCCGGGTCGAGGTGCACAATGATATTATGCAGGATCTCTGCGAAACAATTTATGATCCCACCTTTTTTATCCAGACCAATAAATATGACGACCAGACCAGAACCTTCTGTACAAATTTCGGAGGGTTTGTGGCCCTGGAAAACTACAGGCGGTTTGTCTGTGTCAACGGGCATGCCCTCCAGGACAAAAAATCGGAAAACACCAACTTTGCCTTTCTTTCCAAGGTGGTGCTCACCGAACCGGTAACCGACAACCAGGCCTACGGAGAATCCATAGGCCAACTGGCAACACTGATCGGCGGTGGCAGGCCGATTCTGCAGCGGTTTGGTGACCTGCGGCGGGGACGGCGCAGTACCTGGCATCGGATCCGCAAGGGGTACATCACTCCGACCCTGGACAAGGTCGTTTGTGGTGATATTGCCATGGCCCTGCCGGAACGGATTTTGACCAACCTGGTGGAGGGGTTGACCAAACTCAATCGGGTAGTCCCCGGGGTGGCCAATGACGAGACCCTTCTCTATGCACCGGAGATCAAATTTTTTGCGACCCAGGTCGAGACCTCAGGTCCATTGGAGACCAGGATCGAGAATCTCTTTGTGGCTGGCGATGGACCTGGGGTGGCCGGCAATATCGTCTCGGCAAGTGCCACCGGACTTATCCCGGCCAGGGAAATCTGTCGTCGGGCGTCCTGAGGCGCAATATGTAACCGGAGACTTCGGCAGTCGCCTCATGTCGTACGTTGCTGTCGGAGCAGCCTGTCCTGTCGGCGCTGCAGCGCTTCCCGGTTGCGGCGGCGGCTGTTTTGGTCCCGGGGCTCGTAGGCCGGGATGGGGGTGGGGAGGCCGTCGCCGTCCAGAGCGACAAAGGTGAGGTAGGCCGAGGCGATGTGGCGTATAACACCGGTTCTCATGTCCTCGCTTTCCACCCGAACTCCGATCTCCATGGAGGAACGATGGGTCATGTTGATACTGCCCTTGAGGGTGAGCAGGTCACCAATATGGACCGGCCGGTGGAAGTCGATCCGTTCGATGGACGCGGTGACCACGTTGGCCCGGGCATAGCGGGTGGCGATGACAAAGGCTGCGTCGTCGATGAGCTGCATGATGACGCCGCCGTTGACATTGCCCGAAGGATTGGCGTGGTATGGCATCATGACATGGGAAATTACGGCAGTGCCGCACTGGTCCGCGTTGGCGGGAGGTACTGCTCCCGCAGAGCTGGTGATTGTCACTGGCAGGAACCTCGTGCAAAGGTGAATGGGGAATCCGTCCGGTTCTCGGGCGCAGGGAGTCGCGTCGGGCCGCCTGAGTGACGGCATGCCGGACAGAGCCGGAGACAGAAAAGACAGAAGGCCCATCCCGGCAGCATCCGGAATGGGCCTTCTGTCAGCATGGTGTTTTACTGTTTTCTGAACACCAGTTTGTTGTTCAGGCCCTTGTCGACCACGATATGGTCGCCTTCCTTGAACTGGCCTTCCAGGATCTCCAGGGCCAGCGGATCCTCGATATGGCGCTGGATCGCCCGTTTGAGCGGCCGGGCACCAAAGGATGGATCGTACCCCACTTCAACCAGGAACTGTTTGGCCTCGTCGGTGAGAGTGATCGTGTACTTGTGCTCAGCCAGCCGCCTGGCCATCCGGCCGATCTGGATATCGACGATCTGGAGCAGGTCTTCCCTGGTTAGTCCGTGGAAGGTTATGATCTCGTCGATTCGGTTGAGAAATTCAGGCTTGAACTGCTTGTGGAGCAACTCGTCGATCTGTCGGTGCATCTCCTCCGGATCGGTCTGTCCGAGCTCCATGATGATGTGGCTGCCCAGATTCGAGGTCATGATCAGAATCGTATTCTTGAAATCCACGGTCCGTCCCTTGCCGTCGGTCATCCGACCGTCGTCCAGGACCTGGAGCAGGACATTGAATACATCCGGATGTGCCTTCTCGATCTCGTCGAACAGGACTACGGAATAGGGACGCCTCCGGACCGCCTCGGTCAGGGCACCGCCCTCGTCGTAGCCCACATAGCCGGGAGGGGCGCCGATGAGCCGGGCCACCGAGTGCTTCTCCATATATTCGGACATGTCGATACGGATCATCGCGTGTTCTGAATCAAAGAGGAAGTCGGCCAGGCTCCGGGCCAGTTCGGTCTTGCCCACTCCGGTGGGGCCAAGAAAGATGAACGAGCCCAGTGGCCGGTCCGGATCCTGCAATCCGGCCCGGGCCCTCCGGATGGCGTTGGCTACCGCCCGGATGGCCTCTTTCTGGCCAATCACCCGCTTGGAGAGCTCCTCTTCGGCGTGGATAAGCTTTTCCCGCTCGCCTTCCAGGAGCCTGTCCACCGGAATGCCGGTCCACTTGGCCACCACGGCGGCGACATCCTCCGCCGACACTTCTTCCTTGAGCATGGGATGGTCCTGCTGGATCTCGGCCAGCCTTTTCTGTTCCTCTTCCAGTTGTTTTTCCAGCTCGACAATCCGTCCATAGCGGATTTCGGCCACCTTGCTCAGATCGCCGGCCCGCTCGGCCCGCTGCTCCTCCATGTGGGCCTCGTCGATCCGGCTCTTGATCTGCCGGATACGCTGGATCACGTCTTTTTCCAGCTGCCACTGGCCTTTCATGGCGTTGAGCTGATCGTTGAGTTCGGCCAGCTCTTTGTGCAGTTTGTCAAGACGATCCCTTGAGGCCTCGTCTTTTTCCTTTTTCAGGGCCTCGATCTCGATCTCCATCTTGATCTTTTTCCGCTCCAGCTCGTCGATCTCCGTCGGCATGGAGTCGATCTCGATTCGGAGTCGGGAGGCCGCCTCGTCGATAAGATCAATGGCCTTGTCAGGCAGGAACCGGTCTGTAATATAGCGTTGCGAGAGTGTCACCGCGGCAACGGTTGCTGAATCCTGGATACGGACTCCATGGTGCACTTCGTATTTTTCTTTGATCCCGCGCAGGATAGCAATGGCATCCTCTACACTTGGCTCCTCTACAAGCACCGGCTGGAACCGCCGCTCCAGGGCGGCGTCCTTTTCAATGTATTTACGGTACTCGTCCAGGGTGGTGGCGCCGACGCAGTGTAGCTCACCCCGGGCCAGGGCCGGTTTCAACATGTTGGAGGCGTCCATGGAGCCTTCGGAAGCACCCGCCCCGACCAGGGTGTGGATCTCGTCGATAAAGAGGATGATTTCACCGGCTTTGTCTTCCACCTCCTTGAGGACGGCCTTGAGTCGGTCTTCGAATTCACCGCGATATTTGGCTCCAGCGACAAGAGCGCCCAGATCCAGGGAAATAACCTGTTTGCCTTCCAGGGTTGCCGGGATGTCGCCATTGACGATGCGCTGGGCCAGCCCCTCGACAATGGCCGTTTTACCGACGCCCGGTTCGCCGATGAGGACCGGGTTGTTCTTGGTACGGCGGGAGAGGACCTGGATCACCCGGCGGATTTCCTCGTCCCGGCCGATGACCGGATCCAGCTTGCCCTGTCGGGCTGCGTCGGTGAGGTTGCGGGCATATTTTTCCAGGGCCTGGTATTTGTCTTCGGGGTAGGGGTCGGTGACCCGCTGGCTGCCCCGGACAGTGGTCAGGGCCTGGAGAAAGGCGTCGCTGGTTACGCCGAGCCGACCCAGTGAATTGTTCACTTTAAGCGAAGAGTCGGCAAGCATGGCCATGAAAAGGTGTTCCTGGCTGACATACTCATCCTGCATATTGGTTGCGATCTTGAACGCTTCGTCCATCAGTTTCTTGAACTGAGACGAAGCATAGACCTGTCCGGCACCACTGCCGGACACCCTGGGCAGGGCCTCGATCAGCTGGTTGGCCTCCGCAAGGACAACGGAAGGCTCAATGCCCATTTTTTGCAGGACCGGTACAACCACGCCTTCGGGCTGTTCCAGGATTGCCTTGAGCAGGTGCTCGGGTTGGAGCTCCTGGTTGGAGTTGTTCTGAGCCAGGGTATGGGCCGTCTGGATGGCCTCCTGGGATTTCAGGGTAAATTTATCAAGTTGCATATGTTTCCTCCTCTCCTGTTCTCAACCATGTTGGGCAGCGCTGCCCGTTTTTTTCATGTATCGTTGTTCATAGTTTCTTACATATCGGGCACTTTATGTGTCTGCGTCATGAATCAGGTTTAAGAACAAGGATTTGTGTGTTCGAGTTTTGTTCACAGGAGAAAATAAGTCTGTTTTTCGAGGTGTCAAGAATATGGCAGGAAAATTGCTTGGTTGGCCGTGAAACTGGTTTAAGCGCAAAAGATAAAAAAAGGCCCCTGCCGTTTCCGGCAGGGGCCTTGTGCTGACGAGCTGTGACAGGGTTATCAGCCGCAGGATCCTGACCCGCAGGAGCCGGAGCTGCATCCTCCTCCACCGCCTACCGGGTTGGTCGAGGTGATGGAGAATCCGGAGCGGTAGCCGGCATCGATAAAGTCGATCTTGATATTGCCACACGAAGAGAGTAGTCCCTGTTCCACAAGGAATGTCAGACCGTCTTCTTCGAACTTCTGATCGTTTTCTTTAGGCTCATCCAGAGCCAGACCCAGCGAGGGACCGGCTCAGCCGCCCTGCATCAGGGCGACCCGGACCGCCGAGTCAATGTTGTTTTGTGAGAGATAATTTTTTAAGTTCTGGATTGCAGAACTTGTCACTTCGAGCATGACATCCTCCTTGCAGTATTGAAAAATTCCAGCATCCTGATTCAGGATGTAGTTGTCTCTATTTTAGACTGTATAAGATACGTCACTTCACTCCGGAAGTCAACTGTAAATGAAAATGATTCCTGCCGTACCCTGGTGAGGTCCACGAAATTTTCCCTCCAGGAATGTTTTTGTGCGGGCAAGATTGCCTTGGGGACGGGCCCTGGCGTAGCAAAAGAGGTTGCCAAAAGGTGGGCTACTTCCTACAATTGAGACAACCATTCGGTATCAGGTATATTTCACATAACATCAAGGGGGAGGCATGCGCAAGATAGTTATTTCCACAGGTGGAGGAGATGCACCGGGTCTCAACGCTGTTATCCATGCGGTGGTCAAGTCGGCTTCCATGCGGGGGTGGGAGGTCTACGGCAGCCGCAGCGGCTACCGGGGCCTGCTTGACTATGATGACCTTGTCCGCCTGACCCCCAAGGAGGTGGAGGGTATTACCCCCATCGGGGGTACCATTCTCGGCTCGACCAATAAGGAAAATCCCTTTGCCATGCCGATTACCAATCTCGCCGGTGAGGTTAAGGTGGTGGATGTCTCCAACCGGGTGATGGAAAACTTTAAACGGATGGGATTCTATTGCCACATTGCCGTCGGAGGAGATGGCAGTCTGGAGATAGCCCACCGGTTTGCCCAGAAGGGGATGCCGGTCATCGGGGTCCCAAAGACCATCGACAATGATCTTGAGGCTACTGACCGGACCTTTGGTTTTGATACCGCGGTGGCCACCGCCACCGAGGCCCTGGACAAGCTCCATTCCACAGCCAAATCCCATGACCGGGTTATGGTGGTAGAGGTTATGGGGCGGGAGTCGGGCTGGATCGCGCTCTACTCTGGGATCTCCGGGGGAGCCGATGTTATCCTTATCCCCGAGATTCCCTTTGATATCGATAGGGTCTGCGAAAAGATAACCGATAACGAACTCCACGATAAACACTATTCCATTGTTGTTGTGGCCGAGGGGGCCAAGGCCAAGGACGGCACGGTTGTCGTCAAGGAAAAAGGGGAACTTGGGCGCCAGGAGGTAGTGTTGGGCGGGATCGGAGAACGGGTGGCCCGGCAGATTCGGGAAAAACTGGGAAAGGATACCAGATCCCTGGTTCTTGGACATCTGCAGCGTGGTGGTTCGCCAACCACTTTTGACCGGCTGCTCGCCCTTCGTTTTGGTGCGGCCTCTGTTCGGATGGCTGAGGCCGGTACTTTTGATCACATGGTGGCCTGGACACCTCCGGTCATGTCAGCAGTACCCCTCGCCGAAGCGGTCAGCTCCCGTAAGATGGTTGACCTGGAGAGCGACAAGGTCCTGACAGCCCGGGAAATCGGTATCTGTCTGGGAGACTGAACCCGGTTGAAAAAACAGGACCTAAAGCATGACGACAGCCCGCCTTCTCGAGGAAATATATACTCGTCTTCTTGACCATTTCGGCCCGCAGAACTGGTGGCCTGGTGATACTCCGTTCGAGGTCATGGTGGGGGCGGTGCTGACTCAGAATACCAGCTGGCACAATGTGGAAAAGGCTGTCACCAATCTCAAGGGTGCCGGGCTGATGAGCTTTGAGGCCATGGCAAACCTGGACAGGGAAAGTCTGGCCGCATATATCCGGCCGGCCGGATATTATAATATCAAGGCCGGGCGGCTGCAGAATCTGTTTGCCCATATCAGGGACAACTGGGGTGGAGACCTGGAGTCTTTTCTTTCTCTGCCCAGAGGACAGTTGCGGGAAGAACTACTCGCGGTCAAAGGTATCGGTCCGGAAACAGCGGATTCCATTGTCCTCTATGCTGCCGGGCAGCCGGTGTTCGTTGTTGACGCCTATACCCACCGTATCCTTTCCCGGCATGAGGTGGTCGATGAAAGTTTCGGCTATTACGAGCTCCAGGAGCTGTTCATGGACAACCTTGATGAAAACGTGGCGCTGTTCAACGAATATCACGCCCTGCTGGTACGGGTGGGAAAAGAATTTTGCAAGAAGTCCAGGCCCAACTGTGCGACCTGTCCCCTGGAAGGGCTCTAGGTTATGTGATTGTCATCAACATTCAGAAAGATATTTTTTTTGATTACCACCGAAACTCAGCACCGGTGCGGAAAAGGATAACATCGCTTTGCCATGGAAAAACTATTTGTCAGGGAGTACCAATGAGAGGCCATTTTTTTCACAGTCTCCGTGAGAATGGCGATATTATCTCCCGGCTCAGCCATTTTCTGAATTTTGATGGTAATCACATATTTTTTTGGACAGGGGACAACCTTTCTCCTGGTCAGGTTGCGTGTTCATCTCAACCGTTATTTCACTGATTCCTTTTCGTGCCAGAGCAGTTTGCGGCAGATGCCGCGGATCATGCTTGCCTCCTTTTTCTTGAGTTTGACCCGGCTCAGGAACTGGCGGATGTTGCGCATCCAGTAGGTACGGTTGGTATCATGGAGAAAGGTGATTCTGGTCAGGGCTTCCTCGATATGCTCATACATGCCCTCGAGTTCAAAGGAGTTGGCATACTCGGCATCCGCAGGCGGATGGCTCATGGTTCCGGTCAGGGCCATGGAGAGTTCGTAGCAGTGAATGGCCACAGCCTGGGCTAGGTTGAGGGAGGAGAAGTTGACAGTGGGAATGGTGGACTGGAACTGGCAGAGATCCAGGTCCTCGTTGGTGAGTCCGGTGTTCTCGGGCCCGAACATAAGCGCTATGCGGTTGCCGCCCCTGACCAGGGGTGCCAGTTCTTCCATGACCTCCCGGGGCGTCTTTTCCAGCACGCGATGTCGGCCCTGGCGGGCGGTGGTCCCGACGATGAACTGGAATGGCTCGGCTGCGGCCGCAGTGGTTCTGGCAAGTTGCAGGGAATGGATGAGATGGGCGGCCTTGTGGGTGGCCATCTTGAGCATCCGTTCCTGCTCAGGTTCTTCCCGGCTGACAACAATAAGCTGCTCGATACCGAAATTGCACGCAATCCGTGCCGAAGCGCCAATGTTTTCCGGGTAGCGCGGGCCGACAAGAATCAGGGCCGAACCGGGAACTATGCCGGGTCGCTGAGCATCAGGGTCCATGGCAGGTGTGGGAGAGTGGCCTTTGGGCAGGGGACTTTCAGGAAGATGCAGGGTCTTCCAGTTCAAGGGTCGATTTCTTGTCCCTGGCCCTGTCTGAGTCACTACCGGTCAGGCTCGTGGAACCCTTGAATCGCTTGAAAAAGGGAATAATGCCTTTCTCGGCATTTTTCATCTCTTCTTCAGCTTCTTTCAGGGTGATTTGCCAGGCCGGAGCAAAGCCGGGCGCCTTTTCGAACATGATGTCGATGGCCTTCTGGTAGATATGGGCCTGGCGGATCTCCTGCTTGCCCGGTTTCTGGTTGAGGACCTGGACCATATTGCGGAGATTGTCCCTTTCCTGTTTGAGGCGCTCCATCTCTTTCTTGCGCCGCTCCATCTCTTCCGAGTCGATTTCCAGCTTGGTGTGCAGGTGTTCGCGCAGTTTCCTGATGTCTCTGTGCAATTTTCTGATGGTCAGCTGACCGCGCAGCCACATGAAGAGCGCAAATAACAGGAGCAGAGTGGGCACCAGGGCATAGGGGTTGGTAATGATTTTTGTGATCCAGCTTGTCTCTTCCATGGGAAGTACCTCTGTCGGAAAAGGAAAATTATCATGCCCATGTCCGGGCGGGTGCTGAACTCTTTTTTCAAAGAGCCGCGGTTCCGAGCGAAAAGTTTCGTCCGGGCACAGGCCGTTTCTCCGCTTCTGAGAAGTCAAGCGGAAAACCACATTCATCTTTATTTGAAAAGCGGATTTTCGTCAAGGCAAAGATCCAGAGAGCTTGCCGTGCCGGAGGCCTAGACGCTTCAGGAGGCCACTGGTTGCAAAGATGGCCGCGCAGACAAGAATGATGGTGGCCCCGGTGGGCAGGTCCGGTCCATAACTCAGGGCCAGCCCCCCGCCGGTGGCCAGCATGGAAAAAAACACGCTGACAAGCATCATGGCCGGTAACCGGGAGGTGAGCTTTGAGGCGGCTGCTGCCGGCAGGGCAAGGAGCGCCACCACCAGGACGATACCCACCACTTGAACCAGAAGCACCACGGTCAGGGCAACCAGGCAGAGAAACAGGGTGTTGTACCGTTCGACCAGGACACCGGTGAGACGGGCGAATTCCTCATCAAAACCAAGGGCCAGCAGGCGCGGGTAGCAGAGATACATGGTTCCCAGGACCAGCAGGTCGAGCAGGGTGATCAGCAGCAGATCGGCGCTGGAAACCATAAGAATGTCTCCAAAGAGATAACTCATCAGGTCCTCGTTGTATCCTGGTGTCCGGGCGATAAAGAGGATGCCAATCGCCATTCCCACGGCCCAGATACCGCTCAGAACACTGTCCTGGCGTGCTCTTGTCCGGTGCTGCAGGAAGGAGATGGTAAGTGCCGCCGCAAGGGCAGCCAGAATGGCGCCCAGGAGCGGGCTGAACCAGTCGATGTCCCGGGTTTTCTGCAGGTAGCGGGCAATACCCATGCCTCCCAGCGTGCAGTGGGCAATGGCCCCGGTGACATAGGTCATGCGCCGGACCGTAACGTAAGAGCCGATGATGCCGCAGGCAACCGAGGCCAGCATGCCGGCCAGCAGGGCATGCTGGAGGAAGGTGAACTGCTGGAAGTCTCTCAGGAACTGGAGCATGAGTGCCCCTCCGGCGAGCAGCGGTGATCGTGGCGGATCAAGGCCATATCCCGTCCGTAAAGATCAATGATGTTGTGGCCGGCCAGTTCGCTGGTCGGATGGATCTGGACCTGCTGGTTGACACAGACCACAGAGGTTATCTGCTGGTTGACAAAGCCGATGTCGTGGGACACCACCAGGATGGTCATTTCCTGGTTGAGCTGGTGCAGTATGGCGTAGAGTTTTTCCCCGGCCCTGGAGTCCACGTTAGCCGTGGGTTCGTCAAAAAGGAGCATCTCGGGCTCCCCGGCCAGTGCCCTGGCGATGAGGACCCGCTGGCGCTGGCCGCCGGAAAGATCGGCAAAAGGATGGTGCGCATATTTAATCAGTTCGACCCGATCCAGGGTCTGCAGGGCTTTTTTCTTCATTTTTCGGGGCAGGGGCCCCAGGCCGCTGCGGCCGGCCAGCCCCATGAGTACCACGTCAAGAACCGAGACCGGGAAACGGTCATCAAACTGCATGTGCTGCGGCACATAGCCAATCCGGTGGGCCACTTTTTCCGGTGGCTGGCCAAAGACCATGATCGAGCCCTGGTCCGGTTTGAGCAGGCCAAGAATGAGTTTGAGCAGGGTGGTCTTGCCGCCGCCGTTTGGGCCGATGATACCAATCATCTCCCGCTCATGGATGACCAGACTTACGTTTTCGAGAATCATCCTTTCCCTGTAGGAAAAGCTGAGATTCCGGATGACGATAACCGGTTTTCCCGGCCGGGCTTTCTTTTTGGTCATGCAGTTCCTCTGCTGGTGGCTGGGGATCGGGTCAGCCCGCCTGTCTGTCGGCGGTGTCGGCAGAGATGGAAAAGGTGAGACGTTTGGCCAGTATATCCACACGATCGAGCCGAACCCGGAGCAGGTCTCCCAGTTGGTAGGTGATACCGGTGCGTTCGCCGATCAGCCGGTTGGCCCGGCTGTCATGGATGTAATAATCGTTTTGCATTTCCTGGACCGGGACCGCGCCGCTGATGAAATATTCCAGCAGCTCCACGAACAGGCCAAAGGGGGTGACCCCGGAAATAATGGCATCAAAGGTCTCGCCAACCCGGTCTTTGAGGAAGAGGGCATTGAGTCGAGACTGGACGTTGCGTTCGATAGTTATCGCGATCCGCTCCCGTTTCGAGAGATACAGGGCCGCATCGGCCAGGGTGGTGCCCTTGGGAACAGGCGGTTTTTTCCTTCCCCCCTTTTTCCTGGTCAGGAGGTGCTGCAGGGCCCGATGGGCGACCAGGTCGGGATAGCGGCGGATGGGCGAGGTGAAGTGGAGATAATACTCTGCTGCCAGTCCGAAATGGCCCAGGTTTTCCGGTGAATAGCGGGCCTGCTGCATGGTACGCAGGAGGAGATTGTTGATGACATACTCGGCCGGTGATTTGTGGGCCTCGTCCAGGATCCGGGCGAACCACGCCGGTTCGTTGGAGGTCTTCGGCAGCTCCAGGCCCAGGGACTGGGCCGCCTCGGTGAATTGCTCCACCTTGGCCGGATCCGGGTATTCGTGTACCCGGTAGAGGACCGGCTCTCCGGCCTCGGCCATGGTCTGGGCCACGGCCTCGTTGGCGGCCAGCATGTACTCCTCGATCAGCTGGTGGGCCTGGTTCCGTTCGGCCCGGGTGATGGAGATGATCTTGTCGCCGTCGAGCTGAACAAAGGGTTCCGGGATGTTGAAGCCGAGGCTGCCCCTGCGCCTGCGGCGATCAAAGAGCAGGGTGGCCAGCCGTCTGGCATTGTCCAGCATGGGCAGCAGGTGACGGTACCGGTTGCGCACCTGGTTGTCCCGCAGGTACAGGATGGCATTTACCGTGTTATAGGTGAACCGCTGGTGGGAGCGGATCATGGATTTTGTATATTTTTCTCCGATCCGGTTCCCTTCCCGGTCAAAGTCGAGAATAGCGGTGAAGGCGGGTCGGTCCTGCTCAGGAACCAGGCTGCAGAGATCGTTGGAAAGTCGTTCCGGGAGCATGGGCAGGACAAGGTTGGGCAGATAGACACTGGTGCCCCGCTTATAGGCCTCTTTATCGATTATCGAACCCGGGGTGACATAATAGCTGACATCGGCAATGGAAACATAGAGCCGGTATCCACTGGTTGTCTCCTCTACCGCAATGGCATCGTCGAAATCCCTGGCTGTTTCGCCATCAATGGTGACATGCTGAATATGACGCAGGTCGGCCCGATCTTCGTCACAGGTGGTCAGGGGTTCGAGAGCTTCTGCAGCTTCCAGCACTTCCTGGGGAAACATGCGGTCCAGCTCGAATTGTTCGATGGCCATCCGGATCTGTACAGGGACAGAAAGCGGATCGCCCAGCACCTTGAGGACCTTGCCCTCGGGAGGGTGACTGCCGGTGCCGTAATCGATGATTTGCAGGAGCACGGCCTCTCCATCTCGGGCGCCGTGTGTCTTGGAGCGCCGGACGGTGACCGTGAAAGGCAACTTCTCATTGTCCGGGGTCACATGGCCCATTTTGCCGGCCGCGGTGTAGATCCCGCAGATTCTGGTCAGACCACGTTTGATCACCTTGACCACCCGACCCTCAAGGCGGCCCCGCGATTTGCCGATGATCCGGACCAGAACCGTGTCTCCGTGGCTGGCACCGTTCATGTGGGACTGGGCAATGAAGATGTCATTTTTTCGCGGTGTTGTATCCTCCACTGTGGCAAAGCCAAATCCCCGGGCATTGACGTCCAGAGTGGCGGTGAGGAGTCCTGCATCGCTGGCCAGAAGAAATTTTTTGCCCTGCTGTTCCAGCTTGCCGGAGCGGACCAGGCTGTCGAGCAGGTCGCGAACAGTTTGTCGCTGCATGCGGGGCAATTCCAGGTCAGACAGGATATGGGCCAGTGAAGCTCCCTTTTTCAGAGAGCTGAGAAAGGCCAGAATTTGATCCGCAAGCTGAATCTGTCCGGAGGCTGTTTTGCCGGAGTGTTTGATTTTGGTGGAAGTGTGGGTGGTTTTACGACGTGATGATCTTTTTCTTGGCATGTAGGGATGTTGTTTCTCTTGATTCTTTTTTATTTGCTGACAGGCAGTGGGGCTATTGGGAATCTTCCGGTAACCGGCCTGTTTTTTCTTTGTTCACCGTCGCTCTTCTGCTACAGTGTGCAGGTTGCGTGGTGTGCTGTTCGTGTCTATTGTACACCATTGGCAGAAATCATGCAGAAGGAATTTTTTCGGGGCAAAACCGTGGCAACCGGCTGAATGGTGCATGATGGTTATTCTATCGATTCGGGTGTGTGGCGGAGTATGCAGTATCGGAAGTTTGATATCGAAAAATATCGTCAGGAGATGGCCTCCTTTATCGGCACCGGGCCAGAGACCAGTGTGTTCTGGGAGGCATTGGATTTTTCCTGTCAGGCCCATGAAAACCAATGGCGCCGCTCCGGTGACCCCTATATCATGCATCCCTGCCATGTGGCCAAGATCCTGGCCGAGGAGCTCGATATCCGCAACGCGGAGATCCTGGCCGCCGCTCTGCTCCATGATACCATGGAAGACGTGGAGTATGTGACCGCTGAGTTACTGCGCAGGAAGTTCGGAGCCAATGTGGAGGCCATCGTCGAAGGGTGTACCAAGGTTACCCATTATACGGGCGACAAGCAGACCTTCAAGAAGCTGGTTCACCGCAAGATATTTTCCGGGGCAGCAGCCAAGCCGGAGGTTATGGTAGTCAAGCTGGCCGACCGGCTGCACAACCTGCGGACCCTGTCATCCATGCCCCGACGCAAACGCCAGAAGATAGCCGACGAGACCCTGGATATCTACGCCCCACTGGCCACCATCCTCGGGCTCTTTGCCATCAAGCGTGAGCTCTACAATCTGGCCCTGGCTTACAAGTTTCCCCGAAAGGGCAACAAGCTCCAGCTTCATATCAACAAGCTGCGTAATGATCCCAAGGTCCTGACTATCCGTGATCAGGTTCAAAAGGCCCTGGACAGAGATGGGATCAACGCCACGGTGACTCTGAGAACCAAGGGGCTGTGGGGCTATTACGATATACGCCACCGAATCCTGATAAAAGAGATTGAAAATCCCCAGGAGTTTCTCATCGTTGCTGCCAGCCGGGGAGAATGCTACCAGGCCCTGGGAACGCTCAACAGCATCTACCCTCCCATACCCCGCACCATCCGAGATTTCATTGCCAACCCTAAACCTTCCGGTTACCAGGGGCTCCATGCCCGGGCAAACATCGAAGGCCGAAAATTTCTTTTCAAGATACGGACCGAGGAGATGGCCCGCCGGGCCCAGCGAGGTCTGGTTCGAGATTGGACCGCAGGTGGTAGGGATCGCAGTCGTTTTGTGCGAGAAATCAAGGAGATGTTTGATATTCTCGGGAGCGAGGACTCGGTGTCCTACCGGGATATGATTGCGGCCAGCGGCCGCAAGGAGATTTACACCTATACTCCCCAGGGTGACCTCATCTGTTTGCCGGTGAATTCCATAGTGCTTGATTTTGCCTTTCGGGTCCATACCGCCATCGGCCACACCTGTCTTGCCGCCCTTGTCGGTAACCGCAGAGTTGAACCGGATACGGTCTTAAAAGACGGGGACGTGGTGAAGATCATCCGCCAGGAGGCTCCGGTTCGCTTTGACCCGGATATTCAGAAACTCTGCCAGACTCCCCGGGCCCGTTCCGAACTGGCCAAGGCCTTCCGCCAGCGTCGTCAGGCTGTTTCCCGCGAGATCGGTCGCTCGGTGCTCGAGCAGGAGATGCGCCGCTACGGCCTGCCTCTGGATGTGGTCAAAAAAAAGGGAATGGCGGATATTTTGGTCTATTTCGGGATCGACTCCATGGAGGATCTCTATCTTCAGGTGGGCGAGGGGAGGGTCCGGCTGCGGGAATTAATCTACGAGATGCGCCACGGGTTATATGCCGGCCGCGAGACCCTGCAGCTTCCCACGGGCGTGTTTAACAGGATCGAACTGTCCACCGTGGATCCGGTGGTGGTCAAGTCCTCGGCCTGTTGCAAGCCGTCACCGCTGGACAAGGGGGTTATCGGTTTGCTGAGCGAACGGGGACTTTCCCTCCACGGCAAAGATTGTCACCGGTTGCAGAAGTTGAAGTTCCAGCGCGAGGATGCAGTAGAGGTGCGCTGGAAAATGCGGGAAACCAGGGTGAGCAAACAGCAGAAGCTCATTATCCTGGCCGCCACCAGGCATAGGCTGTTCATGCTCCTCTCCGTGGCCCCGGAGGAGATGAAAATCGACGATATTGTTGCCCTGGGCGGCACCCCTGGCGGCGAGCAGGCCTGGGAGGTGAATTTTCGGGTGGCCAATCTCCAGTCCCTGAAGAAAATCATCAGGCTTTTCCACCGCTCAAACCTTCCTTACGAGTTCGATCTCGAACAGTAATATATTGAAATCACAAGGTTCGTTCTTGTCTGCCCAGGGAAGTTGTCTTTTTCGCTTGACAGACACAATGTGGTAGTTATAGTAAGAGTGAGTTCGGATATGTAACGGCCTGAAAAGTCAGCGCCGGTACAGGTGTTCTTCCCCCCTTGATCGATTTCGAAAAGACAGGAGCCGGCCAGTTGCTGGAGCGCTCTGGAATTTCGGGAACGTGTTGCCAACTTTTTCAAGGGTAGAGGTAATACCAGCGAACCTCCTCCTTCCTGGCGGGCGCCTGTAGCAGTCGACTTTCCTCCTAGTCGGTCAAGTGCAGGCGCCATTTTTTTTGTGGTCGCAACCCGTCAATATATCTGTCAAGCAGGTCCTGAAATTTTTCTCTGGAGACTTCCCGGGCCCCGAAGCGGAGCAGGTGATCTGTGGTCATCTGGCAGTCAATCATGGCAATTCCGGTGGCGATTGCGTGCTCGACCAGGGCTGCCAGTGCAACTTTGGAACTGTCGCGGATCCTGGTGAACATGGATTCGCCAAAGAAAACCCGGTCCAGACAGACTCCGTACAGCCCGCCCGCCAGGGTATCGTCCTGCCAGCACTCGATGGAGTGAGCGTATCCCAGTTCGTGGAGGAGGCTGTATGCCTCGATCATGTCCCTGGTTATCCAGGTTCCCTCACCGGATTTTTCCCTCAGGGTACCGCAGGAGTTGATCACATCCCGGAAAGCCGTGTCTGCTGTAATCCGAAAGATTTTTCTGCGCATGGTGCGGGCCAGGCGGCGGGGCAGATGGAATTTTTCCGGAAAAAGCACCAGGCGTGGGGCCGGTGACCACCAAAGGAGCGGTTCCCCTTCGGAATACCAGGGGAAAATGCCTTCGCGATAGGCGGCCAGAAGGCGGGTTGGAGAGAGATCGCCTCCGACGGCCAGAAGGCCGTCGGGTTGGGCAAGGTCAGGGGGCGGGAAGAGAGGTTCCTTTGGCAATTGAAAGACAGGCATGGTCGCTGGTGAAGGATGTTCAGGAACCGGAGAAGTCGGCCTGGCGCAGGAAGGACGCTGTTGCCGTAGGTCTCAGGCCAGTCCACAGGTGTGGTTTTCTATGAAACGCAGCAGTTTCTGGCGCTGGTTTGGGGTGAGGTCGACAAATTTGATGGAGCTTCGTTTACGGACAAGAGGAAGAAAACTGACTCTGGAATCTACCGTTTCCTCGTAGACCGTTTCGCCGGTCAGGTTAGTAAGCAGAAAACCGGTTTCGCTGAAAAAGATGCCCATGTCCATGTCCTGGGCATCCTGCATGTCGTTATCGTAATACTCGAATGCCATGCCGCCCAGACTGATGTTGATGACCGGACCGACAATTTGATCATTGATGGCAAGGGTTCCCTCCTTCACAAGAAACCGAGGGTGACGGCGGCGCTCCTGGTCCGGTTGCATACCTGTTCTCCTTGGGCTGGGGGACGGTTGTCGAGCAGAACCTTTAAATGAAATATACCTGCCGGGACCATGGTTGTCAACTGGCTGAAGTCCCATGCCTCCTGCCGGGAGTGGTCTTATATGATGCAGCTTTTCTGTCGCAGTTCCTCTATGAGAACGGTTTGGTTTTCCCGGTAGTCTACCGGCAGGTCGATAAGATGGATCCCAGGGGAATTGAGACACTGGTTGAGCAGGGTGCCGAGCTGCCCTTTCCCGGTCACCCGATGCCCTTTTGCTCCATAGCTTTCCGCGTAACGGACAAAATCTGGATTGCCGAAGTCAAGGCCAAATTCAGTCAGGCCCATGCCCGCCTGTTTCCAGCGGATCATACCCAGTCCGTCGTCGCGCAGGAGGAGAACCGTCAGGTCGAGTCCCAGCCGAACCGCGGTCTCCATTTCCTGGGAATTCATCATGAAGCCACCGTCTCCGCAGACCGCTACCACCTTCCTGTCCGGGTTGAGCATCTTGGCTGCAATGGCCACCGGCAATCCGGCCCCCATGGTGGCCAGCGCATTGTCGAGCAGGACCGAGCAGGAGCAGGTGGCCCGGTAATTCCTCGCGAACCAGATTTTGTACATGCCGTTGTCCAGGGAAAGAATGGAATCCTCGGGCATGATGGCCCGGATCTCAGCCACCAGGCGCTGCGGGGTATAGGGGAAAAGATAGGGTGGCTGTGCCTGATAGACGTTTTTTTCTATGGCCAGGCGAATACGCTCGAAATAACCGTCCCCGCCCAGTGAATCCGGGCGGATGAGCGCGCTCAGTCCGGTCAGGGTGTTGCATATGTCTCCGATGATTTCGTGCTGGGGAAAATAGACCTGGTCAAGGGCCGCGCTGAAGTAATTGAGATGGATGACCCGGACGCCGTTTCTGGTCATGAAAAAAGGTGGTTTTTCCACCACGTCGTGGCCAATGTTGATGATGACATCGGCATGGTCAATGGCACAGTGGACATAATCCTGGTCAGAGAGGGCCGCACAGCCCAGGGACCGCTGATGATATTCGTTGACCACGCCCTTGCCCATCTGGGTGCTGAAAAAATAGATCCCGGTCCGATTTATGAAGTCCTCAAGGGCTCTGCATGTCTTGCGGCGGTTGGCCGCGGCTGCAATCAGGAGCAGGGGATTTTTGGCCTGCTGGATAATGTCCGCCACTTCTGCCAGAGCCTCTGGACCGGCCTGGGGCGGTCGGGGCCTGGTTACAGGAAAGACATCGGACTCGGCAGGTTCGGAGGCGATATCTTCGGGCAGCTCCAGGTGGACCGGACCCGGTTTTTCCTCCACCGCCACCCGAAAAGCCTCCCGGACCAGGGCTGGAATGGAGTCGGCTCCGACGATCTGTTTGGTCATCTTGGTGATAGGTTCCATCATGCCTACCACGTCGATGATCTGAAACCGGCCCTGTTTGGATTTTTTGATTGGTTTCTGGCCGGTAATAAACAGGACCGGCATGCCGCCCAGCAGGGCATAGGAGACCGATGTGACAAAGTTGGTGGCCCCGGGGCCAAGGGTTGCAAGGCAGACTCCGGGCTGGCCGGTGAGCCGGCCCCAGGTTGCGGCCATGAAGCCGGCAGCCTGTTCATGTCGGGTCAGGATCAGTCTGATCGAGGATGTACGCAGGGCATCGAGAAAGGCGAGATTCTCCTCCCCTGGGATGCCGAAAATATGGGTAACCCCTTCGTTTTCAAGGGATTTTACAAGTAGTTGGGCGCCATTCATTTACTGTCTCCAGTCATAAACTGAGGTTTTTTCAGGATACATTCCCAAAACCCATTGTACACGGAAAAGGGCTGAACGAAAACCGGTGGAGGAATAAATCTCAATTTACAGTCCCTGTCCAGGAGGGTTGGTAAAAAACAGAACTCTGAGGAAAATTGTTTACAGAGTACGATAATTTATTGATAATTACCCATAGAATTGCCTGGTTCGGCAGGTGAGGTTCCGGCAGCAGTCGGGGCCGGATCGTCCAGAAAGAAAGCTGCAAGCTGGAGTAAGGTGCGTGTTGTCATGTATATTGAACATTTTCAACTGAACAAGTCTCCGTTTCAGGAACCGCCTGATCCAGAAGTGTTTTTCCCCGGCGCCGGCAGGGACGCCATTCTGGAATCCCTGGTGACTGATATCGAATCCGGCAGGCTGCTGACCAGGCTTGTCGGCAGTGAAGGGTCCGGAAAAACACTGATCTGTAAGATTCTGGCAACGAGGATTGGTGATAAGGTTGATGTGGTTTATCTCGACAATCCGGTTGGTTCTTTTGACGATCTGATGCGGGTTGTCTGTTATGACCTGGGGATGGTGCCGGCCGAAGATCCTGATCGCGATTTGATCCGGGAGTTTCGTGTCCAGCTTGAGAGTCGGAACAGGGCAGGTAAGCGGGTTGTTATTATTATCGATGAGGCGGAAAAACTTTTTCTTGCCACCCTTGAGCGCCTGCTCAAGGTCCTCTGTGAGGCTGAGGAGAGCGGTGTTCTCTCCATTTTGCTGGCCGGCCGGCCAGGGCTTGATATCAACCTTGAGCAGCTTACAGTTGTTTGTTCGGGTATTGATATAAATGACAGATATTTTCTTGAGCCTCTCACCCGGGAAGAGACGGAACAGTATCTGAAATTTCGCCTGCAGGCAGCAGGGCTGCCCGATGAAGTGCAACAGGATATTTTTACCGAAGGAGCAGTCGACAAGATATTTTCTGCTGCCAAAGGGAACCTGCGTCTGACCAATATCCTCGCTGAAGAGGCGCTGCAGACATCCTGCAACGAAAAATCGTTTCTCGTGTTACTTGATCATGTCAAAGATGGCCGCAGTGGGTCGGTAAAAGAGAAACAGAGCGAAAGGAACAGGAAGAAAATTTTTCTTCCACTTTCCCTGCCTCCGGAAGTTTTCAAGGACAGAAAAATTGTATGGGCCGCAGGGGCAGCGCTTTTTGTGCTGGTTCTGCTTATATTTTTGTCTCGCGGCGGCGATGATACGTCACTGGTTTCAATGGGACCGGAAGCCCCTGGTGTACCTTCAGCAGCCAGTGAAAAACAAATCGCCACGCCTGAAGTGGTTGATTCAGAAAAAAAGGGTGGGCCAGGGCAGGAACTTGTTGCCAGAGAAGCAGGCAGGAACAGTGGACAGGGCAATGACCGGACAAATCAGGACGAGATGGACACCGGGATTTGGCCACGGACGGACAATGCGCAGCTTTTTTTGCCGGAAACGGCTGGCAAGCAGCAACCTGAAGAAAAGACCGGTGCGCCGGTTGCAGGCCGCAGCGGAGAGGATTTGTTCCGGGAACGTCTGGGAGCCACTGCTGGCTGGGTGGCAGGTGCCTATCGCAACAAGTATACCATTCAGCTGATGATGTTGACGTCGGCGCGGGCAGAAGAAAATCTTGAGCAGATGCTTGCCGGGGACGATTATTACTCCATCAAGGATCAACTCTATATTGTACGCAAGAAGACCACACCGCCGGTGCTCTTTGTCTTTTATGGAACCTACGATACCATGGAACAGGCTCGACAGGCGCGGAACAGGATGCCCGTTTTCCTGCGCAAACATCATCCTTATGCACTGTCCATTGGCGATGCTCTGAAAAAGGCCGAGGATTAAGACCGCCTGGCATTCAGTGCGTGAAGATTGCAGGCCGGTTGATCAGTTCCTACCAGCTCGCACCGGGCCGGGTGATCGGATGGGTGTATTTGTTCTCCCTGTCTACCCCTGTACTGACATAATAAATACCGTAGCACAGGGCGGCAAATGCGATCAGAGCAACGGCAAGCTTGAGCAGGTCCCGTTTGATGTTTTTTTTGCCCAAGGAACTTCTCCTTCGTATTTTTCCAAAAAGTTAACCACTCTTCATCTTCAAACAGTTTAATGGATCTGGAAACTGTGTCCACTATTTCCGTCATTTTTCATCGAAACCGGTCCCTGCTGCGCCCGGAATTTTGTTTGTATTCTCCTCAAAAAAGCTCTGTTGATCCCTGCAGGCGGTACGCGCAGGCACTGGTTTTGAACAGATTGAGCGCAGGAGAGCAGGGTATCGTTCAACGACAGGGGACAGGTTTTTTTGAGGCGGGTATGACGGGGTGGTTCTTTTTCTCGTTGAGTTGATGAGTTCAGGATCAGGGCAAAATGTGACCCGGTTACGGGCCAATAAAAAAAGGTTACGAGATGAACTCGTAACCTTTGTCTTTTTTTGGTGGAGCTAAGCGGGATCGAACCGCTGACCTCTTGAATGCCATTCAAGCGCTCTCCCAGCTGAGCTATAGCCCCATATGTTAAACAGCGACTCAATTACCATGATCCGAGTCTGGCTGTCAAGTGTTATTCACTTCTTTTCTCTTCGGTTGGGGTGGGTATATCTGTTGCCAACATCGAGCCCCGTTGGTACAATACATATTTTACCAGACAGCGAGCGAATCGAGACCTGCGAAAGTTCGATATACAGGTAAGTAAACGGAGTGGAACTCCGAGACGTACATATGGTAGTCGAGCATTGACCGTACCCGCTGCAACGCCGTAGATCGGACTTTTTACGACTCCATCAAAATATATCTTTTGTAGTCGGTTCCCTTTGTGGCCGCAATCCGGCAAACATACTTCTGCGTACAGGTTAGGCAGGAGGCCTCGTACCATATATGGCTCTTTACAGGTGATTTCGGATGTTTTCTCCGTTTAATTTTTTGTTTGGCTGGATGTCCAACGATCTGGCCATAGATCTGGGCACAGCAAATACTGTTCTCTACGTCAAGGGAAAGGGGATAGTACTGCGTGAACCATCGGTGGTGGCCGTGCGCCAGGATATACGTGGTTCCAAGGTGCTGGCTGTGGGCAAGGAGGCCAAGGAAATGCTTGGCAAGACGCCGGGTAATATCGCTGCTATCCGGCCAATGAAAGACGGCGTTATCGCTGATTTCGAGGTCACCGAGGCCATGCTGCGCTATTTTATCAACAAGGTGCACAACCGGCGGACCCTGGTCCATCCGCGGATCATCATTTCGGTTCCCTCCGGCATCACCCAGGTGGAGAAACGTGCAGTCCGGGAATCGGCCGAATCCGCCGGCGCCCGGGAAGTGTATCTCATCGAGGAACCCATGGCCGCGGCCATTGGCGCGGACCTTCCCATCACCGAACCCACTGCCAATATGATTGTTGATATCGGCGGCGGTACCACAGAGGTGGCGGTGATATCCCTGGCCGGCATTGTTTATGCCAAGTCGGTCCGGGTGGCGGGCGACAAGATGGATGAATCAATTCTTCAGTATATAAAACGTAAGCACAATCTCGCCATCGGTGAGCGTACCGCCGAGCTGATCAAGACCACTATAGGTAATGTACAGCCTGAAGAACCCTATGAGACCATGGAGATCAAGGGACGTGACCTGGTATCCGGTGTCCCCAAGACCTTGACCATCTCTTCCAAGGAAATCCAGTCTGCCATTGCCGAGCAGGTGGAGGTGATCGTTGATGCGGTCCGGGTGGCCCTGGAGGTGACCCCGCCCGAGCTTTCCGCGGACATCGTCGATCAGGGGATTGTCCTGACCGGCGGCGGCGCTCTGCTCAAGAATCTGGATAAATTGCTTAAAGATGAGACCGGCATGCCCATCATTGTCGCCGACGACCCGCTCTCGTCGGTGGTTCTCGGGTCTGGTCAAGCTCTGGATAATCTTGAGATCCTAAAGGAAATTGCCATTGACTGATCCGGTGCCCCTTCAGATTTTGAAGCAGCCCTGTCCGCTTCTTTTTGTAATCATTTAAGACGCCTGGCCCTATGCGTAAAAAGGGGAGCAGGAAGCGTAACAGTCGCTCCAGGGCAATCAGGATAGTTGTCCTCAGTGGACTGCTGTTGACGCTTGCCCTCATTCTTATTGTCTCCACCCTGGGTCCCCAGCGTTTCGGCCTGCTGCACAAGCTGGTGGCCGAGGCCACCGGCCCGGCCCAGAAATACCTGACCGGGGTCACTGGTTATTTCAGTGATCTCAAGTCCCGCTATGTGGACCTGATCGGGGTCCGGGAAGAAAACAAGCGGTTGTGGGCCGAGTTGCGGGAATGCAGGGCGGCCGCCTATCGCAGTCGGGAGGCTGTGGCCACCAATGCCCGGCTCCGGAAACTGCTTGACTTCAAGATGAGCCACGACCTGCCCATGGTGGCGGCCACCATTGTCGGCAAGGATCCATCGCTCTGGTTTCGGACAGTGGTGATTGACCGTGGAACCTCCGATGGTGTGATGAAGGGCATGCCGGTGGTGACCGGAGACGGTATTGTCGGGCAGATCTTCACCACCTCGCCGAACTATTCCAAAGTGCTGCTGGCCATTGCCCCTTCGAGTGCCCTGGACGTCCTGCTCCAGGAATCGCGGGTCCGGGGGATTCTCAAGGGAACCGGCACGTTAAGGTACCAGCTTAACTATATTCTGAAGACCGTGGATGTTAAGGAGGGGGATCATGTGGTGACCGCCGGCTATGGCGGCCTCTTTCCACCTGGTCTGCCGGTGGGGGTTGTGTCCAAGGTCGTCCGCCGCCGCCGGGGCATGTTCCTGGAGATAGAGGTCCGGCCGGCAGTGGATTTTTCAACCCTTGAAGAGTTGCTGGTTATTGAGAAGGACACTCCATTTGTCGACGAGCGGCCATGAGTGTAGTCGTCTATATAGCGATTGGGCTGCTGCTGGTTGGTCTGCAGACCACGGTGTTCATGCCCGGTCCCACCTGGCCGGCCGCCCCGGATCTCTACTTTGTCCTCGTTGCCTGGCTTGCATACCGGTTGGATCTGCTTCGGGGGTTGATCGTTCTTCTGCCACTGTGCTGGATGCTTGATGTGGTTTCAGGGGTGGTTATCGGAACCTATCCCGGTATCTGTATTGGCGGTTTTTTCCTGCTTCGTTTCATGTCCGAGCATATGCCGGTCAAGGACTCCCTGTATCGTATTCCGTTGATCGGCGTGGTCTATCTGTTCGTCTCCTGGATTGTCTACCTGATGCTCAATCTCTTTGAGCCCGATGCCCTGATTCCCTGGTCCTGGCTGTTCATGTTCCTGCGGGCTTTCCTGGTGGCCCTGTTCGCCCTGCTTCTGTTTCGTTTCTTTGAGTTTATCAAGGGGCGCCTTGAAAAGGGAGGGAACCCGTTGCAGAAGCTTCGGGTCCGGTCCGCTAACCGGTACCGCTGAACCCCGTCATGAAAAACCTCAGAAAAACAAGGAAAAACAGGAAGCGGGAAGATTCGCTGAAACAGGCGGCCAGCAAGCGTGATGCATCGCTTGGCAAGATTACTCCCCGGGACGAGGGTGAGCTTGATTTTCTCCGCAAGCGAACTCTGGTCGCCTCGATTGTGCTTGTTACCTTTTTTTCCATCCTCATTGCCCGTCTCTGGTATCTGCAGATCCAGAAAGGCGAGGAGTATGCCCGGATGGCCGACAGCAACCGGGTCCGCTATGTGGAGGTGGCCGCTCCCAGGGGCAATATCTTTGACCGCAAGGGACGGGAGATCGTTACCAACCGGCCGTCGTTCAACGTGGTATGGCTGCGGGAAGACAACACTATCGACGATGAGCTGTTCAAAAAGGTCTCGCGGATCCTTGAGGTGGACTCCTCGGAACTGCTCAAGCGGGTTCGACGGATGGCAGCGGCACCTGGCCATATCCCCATCCGGCTGGCAGAAGATATAAACTGGGAAAAGGTGGCCTATATTGAGAACAACCGCCTGGAGCTGCCCGGAATCAAGGTCGAGGTGGTGCCTCTGAGGGTCTATCATTACGGCAATCTGGCCTCCCATCTTATCGGCTACCTTGGAGAAATCAGCAAAAAGGAGCTGGCCCGGTCCGAACCAGGCGTCTACCGGGGTGGTGACCTGATCGGCAAGATGGGGCTGGAGAAAATACGGGAAAAGGACCTGCGGGGAGAAAAAGGCCGCCATTACATGGAGGTCAATGCCCTGGGGTTTGAACAGAAGAATCTCAAGGGTATTGAACCGCTGCCCGGTAATGACCTTCACCTGACCCTGGATGTGGATCTCCAGCAGACGGCCGAGCAGATCATGGAGGGCCAGGATTATTCAGGAGCTGTGGTCGCCATCGAGGTCAATTCTGGACGGCTGTTGGCTGCTGCCAGCTCCCCGGCCCTGGCCCTGGACAAATTTATCGGTGGTATTTCCCACAAGGACTGGCGGGAGATGCTTGAAAACCCACACAAACCCCTGCTCAATAAAGTGGTCCAGGGAGAGTATCCTCCTGCCTCCACGTACAAGATCGTCACCGCCATTGCCGGACTGGCCGAAGGGGTGATTACTCCGGATACCATCATCTACTGCCCTGGTTATTACCGGTTGGGGAACCGGACCTTCCGGTGCTGGAAACGGGCCGGGCACGGAGCGGCGAATCTCAAGCGGGCCCTGGCCGAGTCGTGTGATGTCTACTTCTATCAGGTGGGACAGCGGCTCGGAGTGGACCGGCTGGCTTCTTATGCCTTCCGGCTGGGGCTGGGAAAAAAGACCGGGGTAGAGATTGAGCATGAACGCCCGGGCCTCATTCCCACCGCGGCCTGGAAAAAAAGGAAGAAAGGTAAGAGCTGGCAGGAGGGGGAAACTTTGTCGGTGGCCATAGGCCAGGGTTTTGACCTGGCCACACCGCTGCAGATCGCGGTCATGACCGCCACTGTGGCCAACGGCGGGACCCAGTACAAGCCCGCCCTGATCGAACGGGTTGTGGACCCGGAGGGTAATGTGCTGCAACAGTTCGAGCCCAGGGTCCGAGCCCGGTTCGCCGGTCAAGGTGGTAACCTGCGTATCATCCGTCAAGCCCTGGTCGAGGCTGTCAACGGCAAGCACGCCACCGGCCGGCGGGCCAGACTTGAAAATATCACCGTGGCCGGAAAAACCGGAACCGCCCAGGTGGTGCGCCTCAAGAAGTACCAGCATCTCAAGGAAGAAGACATTCCCTACAAGTACCGTGACCATGCCTGGTTTACCTGCTTTGCCCCGGCTGAAAATCCGGAAATCGCGGTCACTGTCCTGGTGGAACATGGTCTCCACGGAGGTTCGGCGGCTGCACCGGTGGCCCGGGCTGTGCTGGAAAAATATTTCAGGGGTCGGTCGCAGGATCCGGACAAGGTCAGCATGGTGGTTCTGCCGACCGGGCTTGTAGCCGATATGGCTGAACGGTAATCTTAACTTAAGGGCTTGAGCCTGTTACCCATGTTGCGCTTCGATCGTCGTCTTATACATCATTTCGACTGGGTTATGCTGGTCATGCTGCTGCTGGTCGCCGGCATGGCCCTGGCCAACCTGTACAGCTCCACCTGGAACGGCGGGCCGGATCCGTCGTCCACCTTCTACAAACAGTTGCTGTATTATGGAGTCGGGCTGGGACTGATTGCTATCCTGATCAGTTTTGACTACAGAGAGCTGGAAAAGCTGGGTTATGTCTTCTATGGGGTGGTGCTGTTGCTCCTGCTCTATACCGACTTTTTTGTCTCCTCTGTGGCCGGGACCCAGCGCTGGATCAATCTGGGTTTTTTTCATCTCCAGCCCTCGGAGCCGGCCAAGCTTGTGCTGGTGATAGTGCTTGCCGCCTGTTACTCACGAACAGAAAACCAGGATGGCTACCGGATACGGGATCTGATCCGCCCGGGCCTTCTTACGGCGTTGCCCTTTGTTCTGATCATGATCCAGCCGGACCTGGGAACCGCGCTGATGCTGGGAATCATCTTTGTCTCGATGACCTTGTTTGTGAAGCTGCGCTGGACAACCGTGGGAATTCTCAGCGGAACCGGGATTTGTGCCGGGATTATCATCTATCGTTTCCTGTTGAAACCCTACCAGCGCCGTCGGATAGAAACTTTTCTCAATCCCGAGTCCGACCCCATGAACCACGGCTACCAGATCACCCAGTCCAAGATCGCGGTGGGCAGCGGCCAGATTTTCGGCAAGGGTTTCATGGAGGGTACCCAGGGACATCTTCATTTTCTGCCGGAGCGGCATACGGATTTTGCTTTTTCGGTCTGGGCCGAGGAGTGGGGTTTTGCCGGCAGTCTGTTTTTCCTGAGCTGCTATTTTTTTATGCTGCTCTGGGGGCTTAATATCGCCATGACCGCCCGGGACAGGTTCGGGGTTCTCCTTGCCTTTGGTCTGGTGATGCTCATTTTCTGGCAGGCGGTCATCAACCTGTTCATGATCATGGGCTTTCTCCCGGTAGTGGGGATTCCTCTGCCGATGTTCAGTTACGGCGGCTCTTCCCTGGTTACCAGCCTGTTCAGTCTTGGCATCCTGATGAATATCCGGATGCGGCGATTCCAGGAAAAATAAAAACAGAACTCTCTTTTCTGTTTATTGGATCTCGTGACCTCTGCTCTTGCAGTGTCGAGTGTCCTGACAGGGAGAGTCAGCCCCCTGACAGTTCGCTCCCGCTTCCAGGTGAGTGTTGACCGCGGGTGTATAAGATGCAGAGATGGTTGGTGGTTCTGAGAGAGGACCTGGTGCCACGAGTGGCTGGCAAGCAATGGTGTTTTCCGGCGATGGTCACATGGCGGTGGGAGCAGTGGGCTGGCTGAGCACCAGATTCCGCAGCGCTTCAATGAATTCCGGGTCGTCGTTCAGGGCGCTGGTGGAGCGCAGCTCCATGCCCAGTTCTGCTGCCATCTCCCGGTAGAGCATGTCGATCTCGTACAGGGTCTCCACATGATCTGAAACAAAGGATATCGGCACCATGAGGATGTTTCTGCAGCCCGAGGAGGCAAGTCGGCGGAGCATGTCGGGGGTGGATGGCTCAAGCCACTCAACCGGCCCGCTGCGGCTCTGGTAGCAGAGATGGCCCTGGATGCCGGTGATTTTTTCCAGAGCGAAAATGGTTTTGTGGAGGTCATCGACATAGGGATCGCCTTCGTCGATAAATTTCTGCGGCAGGCTGTGGGCGCTGTACACCACCTCGGGTGTGCTTTTGAATCTGCCGAGCCCCTCTCGAACCCGGCCTGCCAGGCAGTTGATATATTGCGGCTGGTCCGGCCAGGAACGGATCTCCTGGATGGGGAAGGCCAGGTCCAGTCTATCGGCTGTCCGGTGCAGGTCGGTGAGGGAGGAGCCGGTGGTGGCCACCGAATACTGGGGATAGAGAGGGAGTGCGATGATCCTGCCGACACCGTCCCGGGCCAGTTCCGGCAGGACCTCGTCGGCAAAAGGGTGCCAGTATCGCATGCAGATTCGCACCAGGTAGTCGCCACTGTCCTTCAGGGCTTCTTCCAGGGCACTGGCCTGCTGCTTCGTGATGGCAAGAATAGGAGAGCCGCCGCCGATTTTCCGATAATTTTCCCTGGAGCTGGGAGCCCTCTTGCGGGCGATCCTGCGGGCGATGAATTTCTGCAGGAACCAGGGACCAAGACGGATGATCTGACGGTCGGAAAACAGGTTGTACAGAAAGGGTTCCACATCCTCCTGCTTTTCCGGTCCACCGAGGTTGAGCAGCAGGACGGCTGTCTTTTTTGTATGCATGGCCGGAGAGTACCCGGATTGATCCACGGTCGTCAAGAAAATGTCATGCAGACCTTGATTTCATCCGCAGGCCATGACTATAATTAAAGCATGGTCAATGGATATTCTTTTGATGATGCCCTTATTTCTTTCTCCTTTCACCTCTTCTCTGCCCGTATCCGGGCCTTCTGCCGGTTCGAAAAGATATGCAGATTGTGTACTGCCTGCCGGCAGATTTCTTTCTTCAGGAAAGACAGCGAGCGGAAATACAGGGTCCGTAGCGGCGATTCATGATTTTTTCGCGTTAAGGCAGTGGCATGGTGCCACTGACGCTTGATAACAGTGGAGGATCTGTATGGAACTGAAAGTTGAGGCCAGAAATCTCGACATGCGGAAAGGATGGCTGGAAAAGATCGAAGAGGAGAAGGCAAAGCTTGTTCGTCATTATGCCAACTTCGTGCTTCATCTTCGAGTGACCATCGAAGCCACCCCCGGCTATAAGGAAGGTGGTTATGAAGTCCGGCTGGTCGCTTCTGTGCCCAATGACACTGTAGTGGTCAAGCGCTGGGGTGAGAAGGTGCGTCCGATTCTGGTGGAAGCCTTTGATGTTCTTGGACTCAGGCTCAAGGAGATCGTCCGCAAGAAACAGAACCACAAAAATGTCAAGGTGTCTGAGGCTATTGTGGCCGGCAATGTGCCGGGGACCATAAAAAAACTCTTTCCAGACGATGCCTATGGTTTTATCACTACCCCGGATGACGATGAGGTGTTTTTCCATGAAAATGTGCTGCGCGATGTTTCCATGAACCAGCTCAGCGAAGGTGATGCCGTGATGCTGGCCATCACCAGTGGAGACAAGGGGCCCCAGGCCAGCTGGGTTCGGACGGCCAAGGCCTGATTGAGTCACATACCGGGTTGAATAAAAAACCCCTGCCGCAAGGCAGGGGTTTTTTTGTTGTAGACAGCAGGAAAAACAGGTTTAATCAGGTCCCGGTTGGCCTGGAAACAGCACGGGGATGAAGGCTCCGGTCCCAGGCGTCCCTGTTCTCCTGCCCCGATCGGCCAATCGAGGTCCGAAATACCAGTGCCAGAATCGGTGCAATATCCGGCAGTGGACAATGCTGCCTCCTTTTTCACAGAAACACATTCATGGTCTCTCAGGAAAATTCCCGGCAGGTCTATCTGGTCGATGGCTCTGCCTATATTTACCGGGCTTATCACGCCATCAGGCCCCTTGCCAACTCCAGTGGCCTGCCGACCCATGCCGTCTATGGCTTTACCACCATTTTGCGTCGTATCATCCGGGAAAAGCAGCCCCGGTGTCTGGCGGTGGCCTTTGATACGAGGGGCCCGGTGTTCCGGCACCGAATCTATCCCGAGTACAAGGCGAACCGTCCACCCATGCCCGATGATCTGCAGCCGCAGATCCCCTATGTGCGGGAAATCGTCAAGGCTTATCATATCCCTGCCCTGGAACATGAGGACATGGAGGCTGATGATCTGATCGCCTCGGCAGTGGACAGGCTGGTGGAGGCCGGCTGCCGGGTGGTTATCGTTTCCGGGGACAAGGATCTGCTGCAGCTTGTGTCCAGGCAGGTGGTGATGTGGGATCCCATGAGCGATAAACTCATGGATGTGGACGCGGTTCTTTCGAAATATGGCCTTGAGCCGCATCAGCTGCTCGACTACTTCGCCCTTACCGGCGACAGTTCTGACAACATTCCCGGAGTGGTGGGAGTGGGCCCCAAGACCGCCCAGAAGCTTATCCGCGAATACGGGACCCTGGAAGGTATCTTTGCGGCAGTGGACTCCATGAAAAAGTCCAGGCTCAAGGAGCGGCTGATCGCTCACAGAGAGGACGCTTTCCTTTCCCGGGAACTGATCCGGTTGCGTCATGACGTGGATGTGCCGGCCGATCCCGAAGCCTACTGTGTCCAGGCCACGGAAAGCGAACGGCTGCGCGAACTGCTCACAGAACTTGAGTTCTACTCCCTGCTCAAGGCCGATGCCCCGGCCGTTGCCGTGGATACTGGAAATTTTAAGCTGGTGCAGGACAGGGAAAGTCTGGCTCGGTTAGTGATCGAGCTTGGTCGGGCCGATCTTCTGGCCCTGGACACCGAGACCACCTCGCTTGACCCTTTGCGGGCCAGGCTTGTGGGGATCTCGCTTGCCACATCCGCTGACAGGGTCTGGTATCTGCCCTGCGGCCACCGGAACGAAAATGGCGAACCAGTGGCCGGCCAACTGGAACAGGAAGAACTTTTGAAGGCGCTCAGACCCTTTTTCGAGGATCCCGAGCTGCCCAAGGTGGGCCATAATCTCAAATACGACTACTCGGTGCTGGTCGACCCCAAAAACGGCACCATCGAGCTTGCAGGTCCGCTTTATGACACCATGGTGGGGGGGTGGCTGCTGGATCCCGGCCGCCGGTCCTACGGGCTCGATGACCTGTGCCAGGAGATTGATCTGCAGATGACCTCCTTTGCCGATGTGGTCGGGAGTGATAAGCGAGAGGACGCGTTTGCCCGGGTGAAAATCGAGCAGGCCAAAAATTACAGTTGCGAGGATGTTTACGGATCCCTGCAGCTTTTTGAACTCCAGAAGCCCCAGCTTGAGAAGCTTGCGCTCTGGTCCCTGTTTGCCGACCTGGAAGGGCCGCTCATTCCGGTACTTTCCCGAATGGAGCGTGCCGGAATCGAGGTGGATATGGACCTGCTTTCCGCCCTGTCCACTGAATTTGCCATGAAGCTGGAAAAGCTCAAGGATCAAATTTATGCACTCGCCGGTGAGGAGTTCAATATTAATTCGACCCAGCAGCTCGGGGAGGTCCTTTTTGAAAAACTTAAATTGCCGCGGGGGCGCAAAACCAAGACCGGCTATTCAACCGACGTCAAGGTGCTGGAGCGGCTTGCAGGCCAGCACGAGTTGCCTGGGTTGATACTTGCATACCGCAACCTGGCCAAGCTCAAATCTACCTATATCGACAAGTTGGCCAGGCTCAGGCATCCGGACACCGGACGGATCCATACCTCGTTCAACCAGTGCGGCACCGCCACCGGTCGGCTCAGTTCCAGTAATCCCAATCTCCAAAATATTCCGATACGCTCCGAGGAGGGGCAGCGGATCCGTTCCGCCTTTGTGGCTGCCGACGGCTGTCTGCTGCTCTCCGGGGACTATTCGCAGATAGATCTCAGGGTTTTGGCCCATTATTCCCGTGACGAGGCCCTGCTTGAGGCCTTTCGCAACGGCGAGGACATCCATCGGCGGACTGCGGCGGAGATTTTTTTCGTTTCTCCGGAATTAATAACCCCCGAGATGCGGCGAGTGGCCAAGACGATCAATTTCGGAATTGTCTATGGTATGTCCAGTTACGGTTTGGCCAGTCAGCTGGAGATCAGTCGCAAGGAGGCCCAGACCTTTATAGACCGGTATTTTGAACATTATGCAGGGGTCAGGAAGTTCATGGAGGAAATCGTTGTCAGGGCCCGTGAACAGGGTTTTGTGACTACCCTGCTTGGTCGTCGGCGGCAGTTGCCTGAAATCAACAGCCGGAACCGGACCAAGCGGGAGTTCGCCGAGAGGACAGCCATCAATACCCCCATCCAGGGAACGGCGGCCGATATCATCAAGCTTGCCATGCTGCGGGTGGACCGGGAATTGCGTGAGCAGAACCTGGCAGCCAGGATGATCCTGCAGATCCACGACGAACTGGTACTTGAAGTACCGGAAAGGGAGCTCTACGTCACCAGGGATCTTCTGCAGCAGGCCATGGAAACGGTTATGGAGCTGGAGGTTCCACTTTCGGTCAACATGACAGTAAGCAAAAACCTTGGCAAGGCTTAGCAGGTTGTTGAAAAACTACTGTGCTTGATGATACTGCGTCAAAATTCGGCTCAGGTAAGCGAGCCCGAAGTCTGTGCTTGTCTGCGAGACTCCGAAATGCTCATGTACTTCATATACACTGCGCTTTTTCGCCTCATTTTTCCTTGTCTCGTCATCGTTCGTTACGTTTTTCAACATCCTGTTAGGGTGCGGGCTGGTTTTACCTTGCAAAAGAGCTGATTTGTTGTAGAACAATCAAGGCCTGAATTTCGCAGATAATCAGTGGGATACGCGCATTGTTTTCCGGAAAACTGGCCACCTGTAGCCTCTTTTTTCCGTTAAGCAGGAAAAAGAGCTCCGGTTGTGTTGGCGTTTGGCAAGGTGTGGCGTAAGTTACTGTTTGCGTGTGTTTAGGATTTGGCACTATTCTTGCTTCAATGTGAGGCAAGAGAAATCATTTTGGAGAAAGATATGAACCCAAGGGAAGCCATTCGCATACTGATGTTGAGTCCGTTCTATTTTCGAATGCGACCCGCGGAACGGTGGCAGCTGGTTAAGGAGTATTGTCAGCTTGTTAATCAGAGCTATAACGCGCTTGACTGAGCAGGAGTGAGCTGTTGGCTGGGCAACATCAGGACGTGCCGCCTGTGAGAGATCGCCGGCGATTTCCAAGATACCGGGTCAAGGATGGGGCGCTCGCCTTTATCGGTACTGTTCCCGGTGCTATTGTCGATATCAGCGAAGGCGGTATGGCCGTGCACTATGCGGTATTCGGTCGGGAACCGAATCGCAATCTTCGCCTGGATATCTTCCTGGGCAGTGATGATTTTCTGCTCAAGGATATTCCCGCCTCTATTGTCAACGACACGACGCTTGACCCGGACGCACCTTTCAGGGCGGTTCAGGTCAAGCGTTTTTCTCTGCGATTCGGTGAGCTTACGGATCAGCAGAAATCCTCTCTGAGATATTTCATCCTCCACAATACCGTCAGTGAGGCCTGAGTTTTCAGTGCCACAGCCGCGGGGGGTTCAATTCCGTTTTTCCAGCGGGATAAAGGGGCGTTGCGGCTCGCCGACGTAGACCTGCCTGGGCCGGCCGATCTTGGTGCTCGGGTCCTCCCGCATTTCTTTCCACTGGGCGATCCAGCCCGGCAGTCGACCCAGGGCGAACATAACCGTGAACATGTTGGTGGGTATGCCTATGGCGCGGTAGATGATTCCTGAATAGAAGTCCACATTGGGGTAGAGGTTGCGCTTGATGAAATACTCGTCGTTGAGAGCGATCTCCTCGATTTTACGGGCAATGTCCAGTAGTGGGTCGGAGATGTTGAGGACCGTGAGTATTTCGTCACAAGCCTTTTTGATGATGGTCCCACGTGGATCATAGGTCTTGTAGACCCGGTGGCCGAAGCCGGAGAGTCGGAAAGGATCGTTCTTGTCCTTGGCCTTGTTGATATACTTTTCAAAATCATTGTTGTCGGCGTGGATGGCCTCAAGCATCTGGATGACTGCCTCGTTGGCACCGCCGTGCAGGGGGCCCCACAGGGCGTTGATACCGGCGGCGATGGAAGCGTACAGGTTGACCCCTGCGCTGCCCACCAGACGGACGGTGGAGGTGGAGCAGTTCTGCTCGTGATCGGCGTGAAGGATGAGCAGTTTGTTGAGGGTGGCCACCACCTCGGGGCGAACCGTGTAGGGTTTGACCGGTTTGTCAAACATCATGTTCAGGAAGTTTCCGCAGTAGGAGAGGTCATGCCGCGGATAGACCAGTGGATGACCCATGGATTTTTTGTAGGAGAAGGCGGCAATGGTCCGGATTTTTGAAATGAGACGGGCTGCGGTCGTGTCGATGTTCTCCAGGGGATCATCGCTCATTTCGGGGTAGTAGTTGCAAAGCGAGTTGACCATGACCGAAAGGATGGACATGGGCGAGGCATGGGAGGGAAAATGATCAAAGAAGTGGATCATGTCCTCATGTATCAGGGCAAAGCGTTCCAGCAGCGACTTGAAGGCGTTGAGTTCATCGGTGTTGGGGAGCTTGTCATGGATCAGGAGGTAGGCCACTTCGACGAACGAACATTTTTCAGCCAGTTCTTCGATGGCGTAGCCCCGGTAGCGGAGAATTCCCTTGTTGCCGTCAAGGTAGGTGATGGTGCTGGCACAGGAACCGGTGTTTTTGTACCCGGTATCAAGGGTCATGTAGCCGGTCTCCTGGAGTAACCGGCTAATATCGATGGCCCGGTCACCCTCAGATCCCTCGATGATGGGCAGGGTATATGTTTTGCCGTCAATTTTTAGTTCAGCGGTACGTTCAGTATGAATTTTTCGGGTCATGGCTTTGTCCTTGTCAATTGGTCTCGTGATGTCGGGCCGGTGGTCGAAAGAGTCGGGATATAAGTTAGCAGCGGCCGGTTTGGGTAAGAGGGGCGAGCCAGGAAAAACGATGCGCGAGATGACCTGTTGGGGTACAGTGAGGCGCTGCGGCAGCAGGGCAAGACCGACTGCAGAGGTTCCCGGGTCAGATAGAAGCAGTGTCTCCTGAGAAAAACTGCACTTCTTTATTTATCCGGTTTTCAGAAAAAAATCAAGATCAATGGGGATCGACCCTTCTTTCCCCATAAGAAAGGTAGTGTTATTATATCCATGAACAGCGAAGTGTATCACCGCCGAATACGGCAGTTTATCGAGGATGTTACTCTCTATCCGGTTTCATGTGAACGGCTGGCCTGCGGGAGGAGCGACGAGCAGTGGCTTGACAGCGTACTGGCCGGCGGAGCAAAGATCGTCCAGCTGCGGGACAAAGAGTCTTCCGACCGCCGGTTGCTGGAAAAAGCCCGCTATTTCCGCCGGAGAACGACCGAGGCCGGGGCACTCTTTCTGGTGAACGATCGGCTCGATATCGCCTTGATGTCCGGGGCGGATGGACTGCATGTCGGGCAGAATGATTTGCCCCCGGAAGAGATACGCCGCCTGGCTCCGGACCTGGTCATTGGTCAGTCATGCAACACCGAGGAGCAGGCCATGCGCCTTGGTCAGCTGGAACAGCGGGGCGAACAGGTTCTTTCATACTTCAATATTGGACCGATCTATCCAACCGGTACCAAGGAAGGTCTGGCTGAGTTTATCGGCCCGGAGGCCATAAGAACCTGTTCCAGGCACTGTTCACTCCCCTTTACGGTGATGGGAGGGATCAAGGAGCATCACGTCGAAGAGCTTGTCCGTGCCGGTGCCAGGCGTATAGCTGTGGTTACCGCCATCACCGGTGCCGAAGACATGGCAGCTGAGACCGCCCGCCTGGTAAGTCGGATCGCCACGGCCCTGGAGGAACGAGATGGATGAATTGAGAGAGCAGTGGGAAAAGATTCGTCTGCTGATGGAGTACGCGGTTCCTGACGAGCGTCTGCGGGAGGCCAGAGATCTTTTGGACGAGTATCGGGACGACCGGATCGCCCTGGATCTCCTGCACGAGTTTTACAGCTACCTGCCCGAGGCCCGTGACGACTGGGCCCGGGACATCCGGCTGGTGGGGCGGTCCCGGGGAGTGTTTCTGCTGGCCCTTGTCACCGGTCACAGCGGCTATCTCTACCTGGTTTCCAGCGAGGGTATCGAGTTTCACGGCAGACTGGCCGATGGTTACGTCAACAGGAAAGTTCTGGACTTTTTCAACCTTCCCGGGCCCGAGGAATTCAGGCAAATCTGTGCCGAACCGGGTTCTTTTCCGAGTTACGAGCCGCTGGGTATGGACCGTGATGTGTGCCCGGCCTGTCACGCTGTCACCGGCGAGGTTCATGAATTCGGTTGTCCGGTGGAGGTTTGTCCCTGGTGCGGTGGGCAGCTTATCCACTGCAACTGCCGTTTTGACAGGCTTGAGGTCGACGAGCTTGTTTCAGAAGAAGACCTGGACCGGTTTCTGAAGCTGGTGGAGGAGAAGGGAAGGATTCCTTACGCGCCCGAGCAGCGGCCGACCTTTGCCGACGAGGGGCCCGGGGTGGTGATCGAGTAGGGTTTCTGGTTTCTGTTTCCGGTCATCTGTTGACCCTTTGTATGCATGGCCTGAAAGAAAAAAAGAAAAAAAGAAAAATCCTGTTCCCGGCTGGAAACCGGGAACAGGTGCAATGGTTTTATCAATCCTGATGTTTATGCTATTTCTTGATCGGATCTATGGACTCCAGGTAGTGGAACAGGTCGGAATCAGATGACAAAATCAGCGAGGTATTGTTGTTGATAATATCACGGTAGCTTTCCAGGGTTTGCTGGAAGGCATAGAATTCAGGATATTTTGAAAATGTCTCACCGTAAATCCGGGTAGCCTCGGCGTCTGCCTTGCCCTTGATGGTCGTAGCTTCACGCCTGGCCGAGGAGGTGATCTCCTTAAGTTCCCGGTCCACGCGGCCCAGTATTTCAGCCTTGCGTCCTTCGCCCAGGGAGCGTTTCTCTGCCGCTATCCTTTTCCTTTCCGAAATCATCCGGTCATATACTTTCTGTCGGACCGATTCAATATAGTTTACCCGTTTAAACATTACGTCGATCAGTTCGATCCCGTATTGCGGGGTGACCTTGGAGGCGGAGGCCAGGACCATCTCGCTGATCTTGTCACGGCCGTACTTGGGCGGCTGGACCACGGCGTCTCCGGTCCGGACGCTGGAAACCATGTAGTCTGGAGACCAGTCCGAGCTGCGAATGATTTCGATGAGGTTGTTCTTGTTCACCAGGTCCCGGACAGTACCGTTGATGATATCGTCAAGCAGGCTTTGGGCACGGTTTTCAGTACCAACGGCCTGGAGAAAGCGCAGGGCATCTGAAATACGCCAGCGGGCGGTGTTGTCAATGTAGATAAAGGTCTTGTCATTGGTTGGAATCTGGTTTGGATCACCGTCCCAGATCAGAATTTTCTTTTCAAAGAACTGGACATGCTGGATGAAAGGAGTTTTCAGCTTCAGACCTGCTTCGGTGACCGGCTGTCCCACGGGACGGCCAAACTGGGTCAGGACAGCCTGCTGCCCCTCCTTGAGAATGTAAAAACCATCCCAGACAGTGGCGATCATGGCACCGATGAGAATAATTACAAAAACTTTTGCGAGCTGTTTCATGATATTTTTTCTTTTTCCAATCTTGGGTTAGAGGCGGCCGTCAGTACCCCGGGACCGCGGAAGCCGGTTGCGGTATTATGGGACCGGCCGGCCTTATTTACCGGTGACCTCTTTCATGTCCGTACGGGACAGGTTGAGAAAAGGCAGTACATTCTGCTGTTTTTTGTCCATTACATAGACATGGGCAACGCCCGGCAGAATATCACGCATGGCCTCAAGGTACATCCGGCGGCGGGTCACCTCTTTGGCCTGCAGGTACTCTTTGACTATTGCTTTGAAGCGTTCGGTTTCACCTTTGGCCTCATTGATTCTCTGAACTGCGTAACCGTGAGCTTCTTCGATGATCTGCTTGGCGCTTCCCCGGGCTTTGGGGATGACACGGTTGTAGGTTTCTTCGGCTTCATTGACCAGTCGCTTCATGTCCTGGTCAGCCTCGTTCACCTCGTTGAAGGCTGGTTTGACCGGATCGGGAGGATTGATATCCAGCAGCTGCAGGGTTACGATGTCCACCCCACATTCCAGGTTGTCCAGCTCGCCCTGCAGTTCTCGTTTGGCGTCGGCGGCAAGGATCTCCCGGTTTGAAAGGACATAGTCGAAGTCCATGTTGCCAACGATGCGCCTGGTCACCATTTCCGAGGCATCCCGGACCGCCTGGGGGATGTTGCGTACCTTGAACAGGAAGTTGACAGGATCTGCGACCTTGTACTGGACAATCCAGGCCACGTCGATGACGTTCTTGTCACCGGTCAGCATGAGAGATTCCATATCAAAGCCGCGTCTGTTGAAGGTGGTTGTCTTGCCCGGGGTTCTCGTTCTGAATCCGAACTCTTCCTTCCGGACCGACTCCACGTCAACTTTGATCAACTCTTCCATGTAGGGAAGCTTGAAGTGCAGGCCGGAGGGGGTTGTACGGTTGTATTGGCCAAACCGCAGGATAACCCCTACTTCACCGGGGTTGATGGTGAAAAATGATGAATAGACTACCTGGACCAGTATGATGGCGCCAATGAGCATGGCGACTTTGCTCAGTCCGGCAAAGAAGTTGGGGTCCTTGCTCGACGGAGAGGGACCATTGTCCGGCTGGCTGCCGGGCGGCTGTTTGGGACCGCTGAAGTTGTCACGGATTTTCTGAATCAGGGCCGCAAGAAACTCTTCGGGAGAGGAAGGTCCCTTTTTCTGGCCCCACGGTGGTTGTTGTCCATTCATGGAAATAGGCATCCTTGGTTGTTTAATGGGTTAGGTTGGGAGTGAAGCCGCTTATCCCTATTGTCATCTGGCCTAATTTTGACATGGATGGACCAAACGTACAACGAATATCGGCATGATTCTGTTTATTTTGTTTTCAGGGCAGTGAACCGGCCTGATAAAGTGCCAGGAACCAGAAAGCAATGACCAGACCAAGTGATGTCAGGTAGAGGATGAGCTGGGTTAAGGTGCGGTTGCTCCATCCCGGTACAACCTGCAGTACGTGGCGGACCAGGATGCCTGCTGCCAGGCCGCAGCCGAATCCGAACAGGTGAGCCCCCAGGTCGGTCTGTTTCCCCCCGGTACCCAGGAAGGCCAGCAGGCTCGCACCGGCCCCCAGGGGGAGTATCAGGCCTCTGGCCCAGCCCCAGCGGCCGGTCATGAGTTGCAGGCCGCTGAAGATGCCGATAGTGGCAAACACGGCGGTGGAAAAACCAACCGAATAATGCGGGGTGGAGCGGAAGACAATATTGAGGTAATTGGCCACAGTTCCTGTGAGGATGATGAGAGCCCAGGCCGAGCCGTAACCGATAGTCCGGCTGAGGAGGTGGACCATGAAACCGCCGATCAGGCAGTTACCTGCCAGGTGGTTGGGGTCGGCATGCAGGGTCATGGCTGTAACCAGGCGCCACCACTGGCCACCCTCCAGGATGGCACGGCTGTCGATGGCTCCGGCCCTGAACCATGTGGACCCGGCCTCCCAGGGTCCGGTTATCCAGTAGAAAATGGCGAGCGCTCCGATGGTCAGCAGAGTAGGCGGGTTGTCGGTAGTCCTGGGGTGTTGCTGCAGATAATTGGGAGGAGGGGGCCAGTCTCTGTTTTCTTCGATCCATTGCCGAAGATGATACCTGGCCCGGGCTGCGTCCGCAGGCGGGACCAGGAGGGTCCGGTCCTGGAAATTGACCTGGTGAGCTGTGGATGTGGCGCTGAGAACCAGGGAGCAGTCCAGGAGGTAGTCAGGGGGACCGGTGCAGATTGGTACCAGCTCGTTCTGGCGCGTATCCTGTTTTTCACCGGTTTTGTCCGGCAGGGGAGGGCGATTCTGGTTCATGTTTCTTTATTGCCAGGAAACTGCGAAGGGCCGGAATGGTCAAACCGGCCATGCTTGAGAAAAAAAATCGTCTGGCGGATCACTTCTCTATTATTCATGATAAAGGAATGGCTGGCCGGAACAACCAGGAAGTCGCGCATCCCCTCCACCCGGGCCCGTTCAACCGCGACCTTGCCGTCGTTTTCGCCCGGGATCAGCCGGGCGAGCCAACGATCGTACAGCCCAGGTCGGTTGCCGGTAATAACCCCGGTTGGCCAGCGGACCGGTCCCAGTCTGTTTGGCAGGCTGTCCGGCCTGGTACCCAGTTCAGCCCCGGCCGGTCCGTTGATGGCCCTGAAAAGCCACCAGTCATGGAAACGATCGACGATCTCGCTGCCCTGGTTGGGCGGGCTGAGCATGACCACCCGGCCCAGGTTGTCCGGCAGCTGCTCTGTAAAGACAAAGCGCAGAACAATGCCGCCCAGGGAGTGGGTGACGAAGTGAAGGGTTGTCGTCTCCATGGCTCTGTAGCGGGCAATGGTCTGCTGGACGGTGACGGCCGCGGCAGCAACACTTTTCCGGCGCGAAGGATAGCCCACCGTGCTCACCAGGTATCCCGCGTCGGTAAGACGCTTCCCCAGGCGGCGCATGGAGAGCGAGGTCCGGGCCAGGCCATGGAGAAGAAGGACCCGCTCCCGGCTTAAGGTTTCATCGGAATAGTCCCGTATCGCGGCGCGGGAGGGCGCCGGGCTTTGAGGACGAAAAGAGGTGGTATGATGTGACCAGACATGGGACATGCCATAATCTATAAGCATTCTGGGACGGTTTGCCGCAAGATTGGCGAAAAAAGAAAACCAGGCATGTGCGGAGGTCCTGAAACGAAAAAGGGCCGCAACCTTGATGGTTGCGGCCCTTTATTTATCCGATGGTGCCGAAGGGGAGAGTCGAACTCCCACGAGCATACGCCCACTAGACCCTGAACCTAGCGCGTCTACCAGTTCCGCCACTTCGGCACTGACGCATGCGAATATGCACTTCCCGGCCATTTTTGTCAAGAGTTTCTTTAGGGCAAAAGACAGAAAAAACACATTGTCGTTTTTGGGGTCGGACCTCGTATGCATGAACTGTTTGCGAGTTTTCTTCGGAAAGGGTACATATCCCGCTTTGTCTTCGAAGAAACGTGGATTATAGTAGGACGGCATCCGGAGACCGGTCTCCGGTCCCGGTACTGCCTGCTTTGTCAACCTGAAAGATATGTTCAGGACATCCCATGGAAATATATACTGATCTTTCCCAGATACAAAAGCCCTTTCCCGGGGCTTGCGTGACCATAGGCAATTTCGACGGGGTTCACATCGGGCACCAGATACTGTTTGCCGAGGTCATGGGCCGGGCATTCCGCAGCAAGGGAACCAGCGTGGTTGTTACTTTTGATCCCCATCCCTTGAAAGTTCTGCGGCCCGAAGGGATCAAGCTGATCTCGACCCTGGAACAGAAAAAGGAACTGATTGCCCAGGCCGGTATCGATGTGCTGATCATCATTCCCTTTGATCGCCGGTTCGCCACCACTACGGCCCTGGATTTCGTGGACCGGATCCTGGTGGAGACCATCGGGGTGAGCGAGTTGGTGGTCGGGTACGATTATGCTTTTGGCAAGGGGAGGCAGGGAAATATCGATTTTCTCAGGGAGCAGGGCAGGCTCAAGGGTTTTCCGGTCGCGGTGGTTGAGGCCCATTACGAAAACGGTATGCTCGTCTCCTCAACCAGGGTCAGGGAGCTGGTTGCGGAGGGACGGATGCAGGATGTGCGTCAGCTGCTCGGCCGCTGCTACCAGATCCGGGGTACTGTTCAACAGGGAAAACAGCGCGGTGGACCGGTGGTCGGTTTTCCCACCGCCAACCTCCAGCTCAATGAGGAGGATCTCTGCCCGAAACGGGGCGTGTACGTAACCCAGGTTGTCTATGACGGCAAGATGTATGGCGGAGTCTCAAATATCGGCTATAATCCAACCTTTGGAGACAGTGCACTGGTGGCCGAAACCCATATTTTCGATTTCAGCAAAGATATCTACGGCAAGCCCATCAAGCTCAATCTGCTTAAACATCTGCGGGGGGAGAAGAAATTCAGTGGTCCATCCGAGCTTGCCGCCCAGATTCGTCAGGATATCGAAATCGCCCACCAGGTTCTCGAGGAGGTACGGAGGGAGCGTATTCTGAGTTGCGAAGAGGGATAGTTTTCATGCCCTGGCGCAGCGGCCGGACCAGTTTTTGTCTTGATCCGGTTGTATTGATGATTACAATGTTACAGTTAAACAGTTGAACAAGATATGAAAGGGTGGTGGGATGTCCGCCTCCACCTTAAAGTAAGGAATTTCGAATAAAGGGAAGATTTTATGTCTGATGTACAGAAAACCGTGGATCTCAACTCTGTTATCGAAGAGTTGGAAAAGGTGGTGGCGGAAAAGCCGGAAAACGTGATCGCCCATCACCAGCTCGGCCTGGTCTACCGTCAGGCCGGACGGGTCGATGAGGCCATCCGGGAGCTGGAACGGGCCATCGAACTCGATGAGCAGGCTGTTGAGAGCTATATCAATCTTGGCGCGATTTACTTTGACCAGGGCGATGTGGACAAGGCCCTTGAACTCAATGAAAAAGCCCTGAAGATAGCGCCCAATATGGCCGAGGCCCATGCCAATATCGGCCTGATCCACCAGCAGCAACAGCGCCTCTCCGAGGCCATCGAGAGCTTCACCCGGGCCATCCAGATCGACCCGGAACTGGTCACCGCCTGGATCAACCTGACTTCGGCCTTTACCATGAACGAGGAAGATGACAAGGCAGTGGAGGCGGCCCGTCAGGCTGTAACCCTGGAACCTGATTCTGCCATGGCCCGTAATAATCTGGCAGTGGCGCTCTATTTCAAGGGCGAGTACCAGGAGTCGAAGCAGAATCTGGAAAAAGCGCGTGAGCTTGGCTATTCGGTGGATCCCCGGTTCGTCAAGGCGCTGGAAGACAAGCTGGTTGGCTGATGAGTAGCAAGGAAAGCGGGGAAACCCTCAAGCCGTGGTGTCCGTTCTGCGGTATGGATGTGGGACGGCCCACCGAGGCGGCCCAGCGGAAGATGACCGAGTTCCCGGTCGGTCGCTGTGACTGCGGCGCCGTTTACGTCTGCGATGCCACTGGCCACAACATCGGTGCCGCCATGGTGGAGTGCCTGGTCTATGCCTGCAATGACGAGTGGGATCTGGCCTGGGAGCTGATGCCCGAGGATGATTATCTCACCGGCCGGGTGGAAGATTATGACGATGTGACTCATCAGGTCGTGCCCAAGCGCAACCTGGATGGCCGGGCGGTTCGCGGGGTCCTGTACTTTGTCCGGTTGCACAAGGAAGTGTCCGAGATCGCCGAACGATTCCGCGAGAAGCAGGAGACCCTTGCCCGGCAGGAGGATGCGGCCGGCGGGACTGTTGTGGAGCCGGTCCCGGAACCACACCGGGATCCCAAACGCCGGAAAATGCGGGCCAGCAAGCAACAGGTGCGGGAACTGGCTGCCAGGGAAGAGATTGACGTGCTGGTGAATCTCTGTCTGGACGATGGCCGTGCTCTGCGTTTTCTCCAGCGGTTACTCTATGATCCCGTGGAGGCCAGCCGGTATCATACCGCCTGGGTTATAGGTCAGGTCGCAGCCAAAGTTGCCACCCGGGAACCGGGTCAGGTTGCCGATCTGCTCCACCGACTGTTCGAGGCCTGCGCCGATTCGGCCGCCACTCCCTGGGGGATGATCGAGGCCATTGGCTCCATCGTTGCCGCACGTCCGGATATCTTTGGCGCCTTTACCAGGCACCTGCTGGGCTTCATGGGCGATCGTTCCACCCAGGAAGCAGTGATCTGGGCACTGGGTGAGATTGCCGCCGTCCGCCCCGATCTGATCCGCAAGACGCCGTTTTATTCCACCTTCCATTTTCTGGGCCACGACAGCCCGACCATGCGCGGGCTCATGGCCCGCCTGCTCGGGCGCATCAAGGCAAAGGAGGCTGTCTTTCAGGTGATGGGACTGCAGGGCGACCAGGCCCCGATAATTATCTATGAACATGGACGGCCGCAGGAGACCACGGTGGGTGAGCAGGCAACCCGGGCGGTGGAGCTGATAAACAGCACCTGATCAGGCCGTCTGCCTGGTAAGGAAAAGCTGGTTTGGCCAGGGCAGGCAGATGAGGCAGCGAGGAACTTAGAACATCGGAACGCAGGTGTCCGACAACACAGGAGTAGTTTTATGGTAAGCGAACAGATTCAACCTCTGAACTCTCTTGGCCCGGTGGACGGTAAACCGGCGGGTCAGGAAGAAGAGATTATCAAGGATCCAGCCAAAAGGGATTATAAGGAAGGCCGTGATTTTCTGAAGAATGGTGAGCTGTCCCAGGCGGCTGTTTGTTTTCACAACGCGCTCAAGGGGTTTGAAGAGCAGAATGATGAGCTGGGGATTGCCAATGCTTCGGACCGGCTCGGAGATGTCTGCCTGGAAAAGGAAGAGTATCAGATGGCTGTTGATCACTACCTGCGGGCCCGTGCCATCTGCGAGAGAAAAGATGATTCCTTTTCCGCTTTGGCGCTGAACAAGAAACTTGCGGTCTGCTACCGGCGCATCGGCCAGCTGGACAAGGCTCTGGAAGTGCTCTTTGACATCCTTGACCACTACAAGATGGTCCGCAATCCCCAGGGAACCGTGCAGATTCTGGAAGTCATCGCCGATGTGTACATGGAAAAAGGTGATAATTCCGCGGCCGCCGATGCTTACCGAACCGCAGCCTCCATCCATGCCAACTTCAGGCATAAGCGGCTGGCAAGGGAGTTTGAGGAGCGGGCTGATCAGGTTGAGCAGGGGCAGGGCTGATAAAAAACAGGCATCCGTTGGCGTTGTTCGCGCGGGTGTCCTGGTCCCTGGGCTACGGGAAAGTTTTCTGGATGAGGCAGTTCTCCTGGCAGCCCAGGAACAGAAAAAGGGAAAAACATGTTTACCGGTATTGTTCAGGGACTTGGCACGGTGGTGGAAAAACGGCCTGCAGGCCGAGGGATGGTTTTCTGCCTGGAGGCGGATTTTGACCTGACTGACCCCGAGGAAGGAGAGTCCATTGCTGTCAACGGAGCCTGTCTCACGGCCCGGGATATCAAGGGGCGCAGGTTCATGGTCGATGTGTCGCCCGAGAGTCTGTCGCGCACCGGACTTGGTGAGCTGCAGGTGGGCAGCCGGGTCAACCTGGAGCGGGCCCTGCGCCTGGCCGACCGGTTGGGTGGGCACTTGGTGTCCGGTCACGTTGATGCCCGGGCCCGGGTGGAAGAGCGGCAGGCGGTCGGTGATTTTACTCTGTTTTCATTTTCTTTACCCCCAAGTCTGGCAAAATATGTTATTGAGAAAGGTTCCATCGCCATCAACGGTGTCAGCCTGACGGTGAACTCCTGCAGGGGGAACCGGTTTTCCGTTTCCATTATCCCCCATACCCTCGAGGTGACAACCCTGGGCAGCCTGGGGCCGGGAGACATGGTGAATATCGAAGTGGATATTATCGGTAAGTATGTGGAGAAGCTGCTTGCCGCAGGAGTTGAACCCGGTGGAGATGACGGCGGGATCAATCCCGCCTTTTTGGCTGAACACGGATTTTTACGATAAACTGCTGGGAAAAGGCCCCGGGGAGTTTGGCGGAGTGGAAAAGAAAAGGAAGATGCCAAAAGTAAAAGGTGGGGAGAAAAACGGGAGGGAG
>NZ_JBPMMS010000039.1:0-23037 GCF_054025815.1 Desulfolithobacter sp.
ATATACAATCATCACATTCCACAGAAAAACCTCGGCCACATAACGCCAATACAGGCCCTGAAACAATGGCGGAAAACAGACCCGGTACTTTTTAAAAAATCTGTTTATAATCTCTCGGGACCCGACATTTATCTGGTTCCGATCGTTACAGAGGGGTCCCGGGAAGATCTGCCGAGGAAAACGCTCAGGCCGATCAGGAGACCAAGGCCGACAAAAAAGGTAACCATTCCGGAAAACTCATGGAGAAAGCCCTGGGCCACATCACCACTGTAGCGTGAGGCAAGGATGGCTGTACCTGTCAGGCGAACAATGTTTGCAAAGATGGCAATGGGAGCGGCCATGAAAAACAGGAGCCATTTTTTCCACACCGGCAACGGCTGCAGCCAGGCGAATGCCGCGCTTAAGGCAAACATGGTTACCAGCGAACGCAGGCCAGAACAGGCATCCACAACCTCCAGCGAGGTCTCTGCCAGGTGGAGAATATTCCCTTCGCGAAAAACAGATATGCCAAGAAGCGAGACGACCTTTTCTGTCAACAAAGATGAAAAAAGCTGCAAAGGGAAGGCTATCTTGTTCCAGATAACAGCGGGCAGCGGGATCATGAACACAAGGTAGAGCACAGGGACCAGGAGAGCCTTGAAATATTTTGTTCCCAGGAAAAACAGAACAACCCCGAGCATCACAACAATAAACGATGTTCTCTGCAGAAAAAATTCAGCACCGATCTTGGCGATAACGAGCTGCCCGAGTCCCATGAGAATCAGGACAAACCCCCAGTAATTTGGCTGAACCGGCAGCTCTCTCAACCTGTCCCGGATCACATACACCATGTAGAGGGACAGCAGGGGGATAAAATAACCGTGCGAGTAATTGTCATTGGTCTCCCAGTCCACCAGCAATGTTTTGAGGTACGGGAAATAGAGGAGCAGCAATCCAGCCAGAACGACACCCAGGGAGAGCGCCGTACTCCTGTCCCACTCCGCGGCCATGGTCTTCATATCCTTGCTCCGGGAAGATAGTCCTGGAGGAGAACCTGCACCTGCTCAGCAAATTGCTTTGCCTTTTCTTCAGTACCTTGTATATCGCCATCCTTCACATGCATCATGATCCGGACAAAGGACCCATCCCGCCTGCCCTTAAACAGCGCATCCAGGACCAGGTAGACTTTTTCCCAGTATTCTGAATGTATTATCCGGCCCCTGTTTTGATACCAGTAAAGAACAACCTGGTATTCTGAACCATTCTGGATGAGCATTTCCGCAACAGTTGCCGGTTTCCCCCTGTTCGTATCTCCCTGCAAAGGAACTTTTTTCACCTCGGCGATGCCCCAACCCCCGCCGGGAAGACAGTTTTTCGGGGAATGATAGGAGCCGGTTACTCCGACGGCGTCGTAATAGCCTATATACAGATTTACCTGGTCACCCTGCGGATTGGCATAATTATACTGAATGTAATCTTTAACTCCGAGCATCTTCAGAATATCGGATGAGGAGAGATAGGAATCAATGAGCCGCCACGGTCCAATACGGGCAGGAAACTCAGCCAGTGTTTTTTTTATTGGAACAGCTGTAACCGATGATGTTGCATGCAAAAGGACTGAGGTTGCTGCAAACAGAAGCAGAATAATGAGAGATCGTACTATCTGGCCCATGGATATCCGTCTTTGTGTCATGATGTACTAATATGGTTTTCTATCAGCCCTAGACCCATTCAGGCGCTGGTCAGAATATCTTTGCTGTATGCCACCATTCGCAGGTCCTCGGGCGGTTCTATCTTCTCCAGCCCTTCTTCGCGGGTCAGAACGCCTTCCCGGACCATGTTGGCAATCTCCCAGACGTATGGATGAAAATTGTACCGCTCACGGTGGATATGGTTGGCATAGGCATTGAGCAGGCAGTTGGACGAGTTAGGGTCGGTGTCATCGGGCTTTTCCCAGCCATAGGATTTGATGCGCTCCAGGATCTTTTCCTCATCATATTCAAGAAAAGCAAGGGGATGGATATTCCAGGGAAATTTTTCCGGATGGGCAAATTGCTCTTCTGTAACAAAATAGGGGTTGATGGCATCACCGGCAATCTCATGCAGCGGCTTGTAGATGGCCTGCTGGGTTGACTGCATGAGGCGGGCATTGGTTTTCATCACCGAGGACGCCACCGGTGCCTGGCCCGGAGACCAGCCAAAGCCGACAAAGGGTATCTCCTTTTCCAGGGCCGTGCGCAGTACCACACTCTTGATCAGCCCGATGCAGGAGGTACAGATGGTCGAGGCCCGCTCCAGGGTCTTTGCTGAGTAGAGTTCCCTCGCGGCCGCAGCCCGAAATATCTTCCTGAGCACTGCCGGAACAGGCCGGATGATAAGCAGGTCTGCCCCCAGAGCGCTGCAGACATTGCGAATATTCTCTTCCGCCCGGGGCGAGATGAAACTGTTGTCAAAGGTGAGGGCCAGCACCCGCAAGCCGTAGCGGTTGACCAGCACATCCAGGGTATAGGTGGAATCCTTGCCACCGCTGTAGGCCACGATAATATCATACGTTGACGCTCTTTTTTCCTGCTCCAGCAGCTGAACAAACTTCTGTTCATACTTGGCCATCTGGGCCTCGGTGACCGCACGGCCGCGATAACGGCGGCAATGGTTGCACACCCCCTTGTCATCAAAGGAAATGCCGGGGAATGAGGCTGGCAGTATACAGTTTGTACAGCGTTGCTGGCGCATGGATTATAGCTCAGGTGTTTTTTAATGGAGCTTTTTTAATCTTGCCGGTGGCGGTTTTCGGAAGTTCCTTCAAGAACAGGACCTCCTGGGGCACCTTGTAGGGTGGCAGTTCCCGCCGACACAACCGGATCAGCTCTTTCTCACTGCACCGGGCATCTTCCTTGAGTACCACACAGGCCCGAATCCGTTCATCCAGTATTTCATCGGGTACCCCGACCACCGCCACTTCATGTACTGCAGGATGTACAGCAAGGGTATCTTCTATTTCTTTAGGACCGATGCGGTGTGATCCAGATTTGATTATATCACTTTTTCGGCTGACAATATAAAAAAAACCGTCTTCATCCTGCCGGGCAAGATCACCGGTCCACAGCCCTTCTTTCCGCAGCACTGCTGCTGTTTCCTCGGGGCGCTGCCAGTAGCCGGCCATAATATTTGCGCCCCGGGCCACAATCTCACCAGTCTGCCCGGCTGCCACGGCGCATCCCTGCGGATCCAGAAGCGACAGGGTCACCCCGGGAATGGCCTTGCCGATGGAACCGGGCCTGGTTTCAAGTTCCTGCGGGTCCAGGTACGACAACCGGGCCGAGGCCTCGGTCTGGCCGTACATGATGTATATTTTGACACCAGAAAAAATCGACTTCAATTTTTTTGCCATGGCAGGCGACATGGCCGCCCCTGCCTGGGTGATGTAGCGCAGGTCCGGAAAGGAATACTTGGAAACTGCCGAACGGTTGAGGAGCAGAGCATAGGTCGACGGCACCCCGGAAAAACCGGTAACCCGGTGCTCAACCATCTGCTGCAGGATGACATTTGGGTACAAAAAACTCTGGTTGACAACCAGGCTGCCCCCGGCCGCGATATGGGTGAGCATGACCGAATTGCCGTAGGAGTAGAAAAACGGCAGCACCGCCATGACCCGGTCTGTATCAGTCAACTGCAGATACTCAACAATCGAGCTGGTATTGGCCGCCAGATTCGCATGCCGCAGCATGACCCCCTTGGGCGAGCCCGTGGTACCGGACGTGTAGATGATCTGAGCCAGATCACAGAATTGGCGAAAGGGAAGGTCCTGTTCTGAAAGGCCCCCCTTCCGGTCAAGAATCTCGGCAAGACTGTCATACGGCGGCAGGGTTCCTTCTCTGGAAGTATCCGCCGCACCGCCCAAGGCCAGGGCTCGGACAGGAAGTGTTGCCGGCAGTCCAGCCTTGAGATAGCGGCTGAATTTTCTATTAACCAGCAGCGCATCGGCGCCACTGTCCTCCAGGGTGTATCGAAGTGCCTTGGCAGAGGTCTGGGTATTGAGCCCGACCACCACCCCGCCGGCCAGCAGGATACCGAAATATCCGGCCAGGTACTCAAAGGGATCGTCGGTGAGCAGGCCCCCGCGAAACCCGGGCTCCAGGTCCTTTGCCAGCAGCCACCCGGCAACCGACATGGCCGCTGCCCGGAGTCTTTCATACGTTACCCGGTGATCGCCGTGGATAAGGACCTCCTTATCCGGATACTTTCGCGCAGCCCGGATGAGATAGTTCTGCAGGAGCATAATGGTCTGTAATCTTTTCTGGTTGTAAAGGGAGCAAAGGTTATCAGGACGTTTTTTGGGCAATGAACCGGGCCAGCAGGTTGACGCTGTCCAGGTTTTCCGGCACCAGCTCCTCATCCTCGATCGTTATCTCAAAGGTCTCCTCCAGCCACTCCACCAACTCCAGTACACCGGTGGAATCGATCACCCCCTGCTCCAGAAATGAGTCATCATTGTCCAGATCGTCCTCGCTGGCGTCAAAGAGGAAGTTATCGAAGATAAACTGACGTATTTTCTGAACAGTGTCTGCCATTACCACCTCACTTCGACAAGGTTAGTGTTCTGCTCCTCAATTTCTGTCATAAAAAAACAAGAAATGAGGAAGATATTTTGTGCATGACACCACGGGGCGGATGTCACGAGATCGACAGGTTAGTTTTTGAATAAACCGGCATCGCCAGCCAGTACCCTGGTACCGGGGAGTGTTTCCGGGATATCTGCTGAAAAATTTTCCACAAACCTGTGGTGCAGGATCATAGTGGACAGGATGCCGACAAAAGCCATGTTTTCCCGGAACCCCTGCCGGGCCTTACGGCGGCACTTGGTCACCAGCTTTTTCACCGCCTCCGGTCGAAACAAGCCGCTGTCCCGTAACCTGGACGTTTCAAGATATTCGTCCAGATAGGCCGGAGACTCATCTCCGAAAAAACTGAGAATATCCGGAGCCATGTACGGCTGCTTCTTGCGCTGGACAATAGTTGGCGGCAGGATATCAGCCATGGTCTTTTTCAGGATATTCTTCTCGTTCAACACCTTCATCTTTACCTGCGGCGACATGGTGGCTGCCAGTTCCACAACCCGGTGATCGAGAAAGGGGAAACGTCCTTCCACGCTGTGGGCCATGAGCATGCGATCACCCTGCGAGCTGAGGAGATAATTTCCCAAAAGAATCTTGCTCTCCAGGTACTGGGCCCGGGTAAAATAATCGAGCCCTGCCAGCCTGTGGCCCCACCGTTCCTCAAGTTTTTCCACCGGATCGACATCCGCTGCCGCCAGCAGTTCCGGGCTGAAGAACCGGTGGGTGCCCGAGGTGGTCTTCCAGCGCGGCCGATGGGCATAGAACGGATCCTCGACAGGTGCGTCGGTATCAAAAAATTTCCGCGCATACTCCGCTGACCTGGCGGGAGAAAGCGCCAGATAGGGATAGAGGCGGCGCAGTAAGAACGGCCGACAGGTTGAATCCGGCTGCGAGCCGATAAAGGCGCGGATCTTTGCCTCCTTGAAGATATCATACCCGCCAAGGATCTCGTCGGCCCCCTCGCCGGTCAGAACCACCTTGTACCGGTTTTCCCACACCAGGGAGGAGAGTAAATACAGTGGCGCCGGGGCGGTCCGGAGGATCGGGGTTTCCGTATGCCAGATGACATCGGGAAAGGTCCTGGCAATAGTCTGGTAATCGCAGCGGATGGCCTGATGGCGGGTACCGAGAAATTCTGCCATCTGCTGCTGCTCGGCCTGCTCATCGTAGACCTTGTCGGCAAAGGTAACCGAGAAAGTATGCAGGTCATTGTCGGTATAATGTTTGATCAGCGAGGTGATGGCCGAGGAGTCCAGCCCGCCGCTCAGGTACGCCCCCACCGGTACATCGGCCCGGAGACGCAGACGAACCGAGTCGATCAGCAGCTCGCGGAGCTTTCCGGCCAGTTTTTGTCCTTCTTCACCGGCAGGATAAGAAGACTCAGGCGTCAAAGGAATATCCCAGTACCTCTCTTCGCGGGTCGCACCGTTGCGATCAACCCTGACCCAGCAGCCCGGTTCGACCTGGTAGACACCCCGGAACACAGTTTCCCTGCCCGCCGGACTCCAGAAGGTGAAAATTTCTCTGAGTACCTGGGGATCCAATTGCCGCGGGATGGCAGGAGAGGCAGAAAACAGAGCCTTGATCTCAGAGCCAAACAGGATATGGCTGTCATGCCGGGTGTAGAACAGCGGCCGGATGCCCATTCGATCCCGGGCCAGCAAGAGAGCCTGCTCCTTCTTGTCATACAGAGCAATGGCAAACTGGCCGTTCAAATCTTCCAGACAGGACGGACCCTTTTCTTCGTAGAGATGGACAAGGACTTCTGTGTCGGAATCGGTGGCGAACCGGTGCCCTCTGGCAATAAGTTCCTGCCGAAGTTCCGGGTAGTTGAATATCTCCCCGTTAAAGACAACCCACAGTGTTTTATCCTCGTTATGTATCGGCTGCCAGCCACCCTCGAGATCGATAATGGAGAGCCGGGCATGGGCAAGCCCCACCCGATCTTCCTGGAAAAAGCCAAAGCCGTCCGGTCCCCGGTGCCTGAGCGACCAGATCATCCGTTCCAGCGAGCGCAGATCAAACGATGCTGTGGAATTGAGACTCCTGAAATATCCGGCTATACCGCACACGTATTGCTACCAGCCCCTACCAGCGGAAAAAATCTTTTCTGGCTGTCAACTGGACAAAGACCCGATGCTCGTCGTAATCAGGAGTATCAGTCAGGTCGTTTTCATATTTTGCATACCGATACCCGAGCGAAAAAGAGTACCAGCGCATGAAGGAATAATCGAGCGATACCCCGGCGGAATAGTTTTTCTCGTGATAGTCGGCATCCTCGGCTATGACCGCACTGGCAGCGTAGGCTGCCACCAGGTCCTCGTAGGTGCGCTGCATGCGCCTGGCATCACTGTAGGCAGCGGAAAGACTCATCGAAAGGTTTTCGCTGAACTGATGGCTGTACTCACCCCCGACCTCCCAGGTGCGGGTCAGACCGCTGCCCTGACCATCGAAGTTCTGGACATCGTAGCCACTGTTCAGATACACGCTCCAGCTGGCATGCAGCAGTTCGCGCCTTAAGGTGGCCGAAACATTGTAGTCTGTATCCCAAGACTGGCCGTCCAGCCGGGACAGCGACACCCCGGCACTCATACTCAGGGAGAGATGCCGATCAAAAGCATAGTCAACGCCAAGCGAGGCATTATGGGCCCAGCTGTCACTGCGCAGGTCGCTGTCATAATCGGTCCGCACGCTACGGTCCTGCAGGAAGACGGTCGCATGGGTGGACCACTGGTACCCGACCCGGGCAGAGGCGGAATATTCCTTGAGGTCATTGGATAATTCGGCAGTGGCGGAGGCTGTTGCGTCGGTTGGTTCCTTGAAAAGACCTACCGTGTACTGACCGGAGACATCGGTACTCCAACGGGCATCGAACCGGTGTCCGACCCGGGCCATCACCTCGTGCCGGTCATACTCGGTATACCCTCCCGGGCTGTCCGATCGGTTACGCAGCATGGAAAGGGTGTACCCGCTGGTGAACTGACGACCCTGACCGTAGCTGTACCCGGTCCGCAGGGAGGCAGTGTTGCGCCAGTACTCCCTGTTACCCACCCGCTCATCAACGGGCTGAAAGGTGTCTTCTGTCGCAACCGGGGCGCCATCTTCCGGCAACGGTTCCACAGTAGTCGCATCCGGAGCGGTTATCTCCGTGGTGGCCAGGGCCTCTTCCCGCACCGGATCATCGCCAAGGAAAAAGGTGTCATCCAGGGAAACCGACCAGCGCCGACTCATCTGTTTCTCCGCCCGCAGGATAAAGGAGTGGTCCAGCCGGGTAGTGTAGCCCAGATCATCGTACATGAGTCCGGGCGCATAGCTGAACTCAAAGAGGTCTGTCTCGCCCCGGGACGACCAGGTCAGGCGGGGCGAAACCATGTACTCACGCCGGTCCCCGGTATCTTCGGCCACGTTGACCCCATCTTCATAGTCCCGCTCTGTGAAATTATAAGACACCGAGAGGTCGCCGATGAAGATATTACTCCGGGCATGGACCACCGGAGCAGCAAAAAACACACTTGCCGCGCAGGCGGTCAGGATAGCGCACCGACCAAAACCTTGCTTGCTATGCTTCATACGAATCTCCCATGAAAGACACGTTAATGGACAATCACAATATCGCCGGAGTGGATGTAGATGTTTTTATCCAGGTCCTTGCCCTTGAGGAAATCATCATAATCAAACTCCAGTTTTTTCTTCTGCTGATTCTCGCCTTTGTGCAGGCCATCGCCCTGGCGCACCACGGTGATCTCGTGGTTAGCCCACTCGGTGAAACCGCCACTGCGTGCCACGGCCTGGACCAACGTGATGGGATAATCAAGGAAAAAGATACCCGGGTTGGCAACCTGCCCCATCACCGTGTAGCGCCGGCTGTTACTCTGGACCAGTGTCACGGTGACGATGGGATCGGTAAAAACAGTTGAATAAAGCTTTTTCAGGTAATCGGCCAGTTGGGTCAGGGTCATCCCGACCACATTGACATCACCTATATGCTGCAGCGAGACCCGCCCGTCTATCCGCACCTCCACTCCGGTACCAGGACGACGGAGCGCATCGCCCCCTGTGCCCTCTCCTTCACCACGTCCGGCGGCATGGGCCAGCGAGGCCGCCATGTCGCCCTCGCCATACACACTGACGCTTAAAATATCGCCATAGCCGATGACATATTCCTCTTCTTCACCCGGATACTGCTGCAAATCCGTGCCGACAATCTCCTGGCGCAGCTTTTCCTTCATGGCACTGTCCGCCACCACATCAGCAGTGGACTGGGCCGCAATGGCCAATCCCGCCTGACTGAGAGCAAATAACACTATTAAAACAAAAAGATATCCCGAATTACGACAGGCTCCACGCATGATCAACCCTCTTAGACATACATTTCTGAATTACAGCTCACAGGAGTTATATAAAGGTACTATAATCAAAAAAGAAAAACGAATTTTTTCTATGGATCCCTGCAACTTCTCGTGTATATTAACTGTAATCAAAAGCATATCACATATATCGAAATTCCCCAAAGGTATTGCCATGCAAAAGATTCCAGCGACCAGCACCGCACCCCTCACGCTCCTCTTTTTCCTTCTCCTGCTCCTGCCCGGCTGCTCATCAAATCCCGATAAAAAAAAGGCCGAGCATTATCAAAAGGCCATGGAGTATGTGCAGGCAAGCAAGGACAAGGCGGCGGTCATTGAGCTGAAAAACGCCATCCAGATCGACCCGAAATTCGCCGACGCCAGGTACCAGCTCGGGCTGCTCTACCTCAAGTCAGGAGATATAAAAGGTGCCTTCAGGGAGCTGCAGAGGGCCGCCAGCCTGGACCCGGAAAATCTGGATGCCCGTCTGAAAACTGCGGAATTCCACCTGATCAGCCGGGACAAGAAAAATGCCCGCGAGATGGTGGAGGCCGTTCTCAAGGACCACCCGGACTATGTGGACGCCCTGGCCCTGATGGCCAACCTGGAGCTCATAGAAGGAAACTTTGACCAGGCCGGGGAGCTGCTGGGCAGGGCGCTCAAGCTCTCCCCGAAAATGGACCGTCTCTATTCCATTCAGGGCCGGCTCTACGCTGCCCAGAATAAATCACCCGAAGCCGAAGCCGCGTTTAAACGCGCCATTGAGCTCAATCCGGATAAAATAGCCAACTACCAGGTCCTGCTGAGCTTTTACCAGTCACAAAAGGACCCGGCCCGGGCAGAAACCATCATCCGCGAGATGATGAGCCGATTCCCCGACAATGTCCGACCCCATATCCTCCTGGCCGCCCTCTACCGGCAGAACAATCAAAACGGCAAGGCCGAGCAAACCCTGCTAAAAGCCATCGAGACCTTTCCCGACGACACCCGCCTGCTGCTCATCCTGGCTGACTTCTACCGTAACACCGGCCAGTTCGACAAGACGGTCCAGACCTACAAAACCGCCATTGAAAAAACGGAGAACCCCCTGGATGTCAAAGCGAAACTGGCAGACTACTACTTTGAACAGAAAAAATTTGACCAGGCCAGAAAACTCATGGACGAGATCCTGGCCGAAAACAGCAAGCATGGCGGCGCCAACCTGGTCAAGGCCAAGTTCCTGATCAAGGAGGGAAAAAGTCAGGAAGCCCTCACCCTGACCACCAACCTGGTCAAAAACTATCCCCGCTGGGCCGACGCCTACTTCACCAAGGCCCTGGCCCACATGAACCTGGGCGAGACAGAGCTGGCCCAGAACAGTGTTCTCGATGCCCTGAAACATAATCCGAGAATTTCCCGCTACCGCGCCCTGCTGGCCTATATCCACTTAGGCGCCAGGGAGTTTGACCAGGCCAGGCAGGAGGCGGCCATTGCCCTCAAGCTCGACCCGAGAAACTTCCAGGCCGCTCTTCTGCTCGCCAAAAGCGTTCTCTACAGCAAGGATTACGATCGGGCCGCAACCATGCTGGAAGAGATGCGTAAAAAAGTGCCCGACAACGTGGAGATCCTCGGCAACCTTGGCCTGGCCTATCTGGGCCAGAAAAAACCGGACCAGGCCTTGAAGACCTTCCGGCAGCTGCTGGATATCCAGCCGGCCAACACCCTGGCTATGGTCAACATCCTCCGAATCGAAGGCAGCCAGGGCAAGGACAGGGAGAGCCTGCTGCAGGAGGTTCGGGAGCAGATCAAAAAAGCACCCCGAGCCACCGGCCTGCGCATTCTCCTGGCAAACATGCTCATGGGTGAAAACCAGCTGGACGAAGCCCTGCAGGTGCTCCAGGAAGCCCAGGAGCTCGACCCGCAGAATCCCCGCACCTATATCATGAGCGCATCGATCTACAACAGACAGCACAAACTGGACCAGGCCATCGGTGAATACCGGACCCTGCTTGAACAAACACCGGACAATGTCCAGGCCATCATGGGCCTTGGCACCCTGCTGGAACAGAAAGGCGATATCGACGGCGCCATGGCCCAGTACAGAAAGGCGCTCCAGGTCCGGCCCGATTTCGCCCCGGCGGCCAACAACCTGGCCTGGCTCATTGCCGAGCAGCCTGAGCCCGATCTGGGCGAGGCCCTGCGGCTGGCCATGATCGCCAAGGAGCAGCTGCCGGATGAGCCGCATATCATGGATACCCTGGGCTGGGTACACTACAAGCGCAAAGCCTATGGTCTTGCCCGTTCGGAATTCAACCAGGCGGTGGAAAAACAGCCCGAGCGGCCGGTGTTCCGTTACCACTTGGCCCTGGCCCTGTACGGAGAGGGAAAAAAGAAAGAGGCTGTCAAGGAACTGGAGGAAGCCCTTGCCGGCGACAAACCCTTCAAAGAGAGGAAAGAGGCCACAGAGCTGCTGGAACAGTGGAAGAGCGAAATCACCGGCTGAGCCGCAGCAACCACGGTTTCACCTGTGCCTGGAGAAGCAATAGACGCTGGATTCCCGTTGGTTTTCCTGAAAAATTGTTGTAGATGGTTGGCAGCCTCCCGGAGAGACTCGCTTTTCTCCCTCCCGGGACCTGCGAAACGGCACCAACCGTCGGGAACGAACAATACAACCCAGGGAAACACAACTAACCATGGAAACACGCAAACTCCTTCTCTCAAGCAAACAGATCCAGCAACGGATTGCCGAGCTTGGCCAGGAACTCACCAGGGAATACGCCGGCAAAAAACTCGTCCTCATGGGCGTGCTCAACGGGGCGTTCATGTTTCTCGCCGACCTGGCAAAACATATTGAGCTGGACCTGGAAGTGGACTTCATCCGGGTCGCCAGCTACGGCAATGAAACCTCCACCTCCGGCACCATCCGGTTGACCAAGGAACCGGAGCTGGAGCTTGTGGGCAAGGACATACTCCTGGTGGAGGACATCATCGATACCGGAACCACCATGGCCTGGCTGGAGCGGTATTTCCAGGACCATGCGGTCCGCTCTGTCAAGGTCTGCGCCCTGATCGACAAGAAGGAGCGCCGCCGGACCAGGGTCCAGGTCGATTACGCCGCCTTCCACATCGACCACGGCTTTCTCATCGGCTATGGTTTGGACTACGCCCAGCTCTACCGTAACCTGCCGGCCATCTACACCCTCTCCCCATAACCCGTACGGAGGATGTCATGAGCAAGAGCAAAAAAACATTTGGTGTCATCCTGTCCGGCTGCGGCCATCAGGACGGAGCCGAAATTCATGAGGCAACCCTCACCCTGTGGGCCATCCATAAAAACGGGGCCGAGTACCAGTGCTTTGCCCCTGATACCGACCAGCACCACGTACTCAACCATATCACCGGCAAGGAGATGGATGAGCGGCGAAACGTGCTCGTCGAGGCAGCCCGCATTGCCAGGGGTGATATCCAGGACCTGAAGAATCTCGATCCCGATCAGCTCGACGGCCTGATCCTGCCAGGCGGCTTCGGTGCTGCCAAGAACCTCTGCACCTATGCTTTCGACGGCCCCGACTGCACGGTCAACGAGGATGTGGCCCGGGCAATCAAGGGAATGCATGAACAGAGAAAACCCATCGGCGCCCTGTGCATCGCCCCGGTCATCGTAGTCCGGGTGCTTGGTGATGTCACTGTCACCATTGGCCAGGATGAGGGAACGGCAGACAACATCGTGGCCATGGGCGGTCACCATACCGCCACCTGGCAGGGCGAGGTTGCCGTGGACCAAAAAAACAGAGTCGTCACCACCCCCTGCTACATGCTCCCCTCCAGGGTCGATCAGATCGGAGAGGGTGCGGACAAGGTCGTCCAGGCAATGCTGCAACTGATGGCGTAAGCACAAAACAGGCCCGGACCACACAATTCCGGTGTCCACTCAACAGGTGATTCGGGAGGCAGCGAAACGGGTACAACGGCCCGGCTTACCGGTATATCGCATCATCTATGGTGACACGGAAAAACTCGCCTTCCTGCTCAAAACCATCGGCACCGAAGTGCCATCCCACCCGCATACGTGTCGGTATGGTGTAACCGGCAAACGTGCCTTCTTCCTCTACGACGCCGCCGCAGGGGACGTAATGAAATCCGCCTCCGCCCGGATTACCCCACCGCGACATGCAGACCGTCTCGAGACCGCCGTTCGATCTGACCGTGTAATCGATCCCGGCCCTTTCACCGTGAGCCGAGAACCTGGCATGAAGGCGCTTGCTGGCAGCGGTCCACGACACCCCCTCTCCACAGAGTACAGACGGCAGCCAGATCGACTCTATGTTCACCCGACCCGCAGCCGACCGGCTAATATTTGGCCCGGCGACATTGACAACGGGCAGAATACCGAAAAACTTCCAGCGCATGGCCCCCTGACCGTCGAGAAAAAAGTCACCCCCGCGAACAGGGACTCCGAACATGCGAACCATGGCTTGCCAGATCATGCCGCGCTGCCACACTATAACCTGTTCGGCCGTGAACGAATGCCATCCCTTGAGCTTGATCTCCCCGTGCATAAGCAACCGGACAGCGGAAGCAAGAGGGGTACCGGCCGCGATGGCGTGCCCGAGATAGAGACGAACTCCTTCCGGAAGCCCTGAAACCTGAGCAGGATCGAAGACGCGCGTGCCGGATTGCGCCGAACTCCAGAGATCATCCAGAGACCACTGCTTTTTCACGGTTTCCCTCAAGGGTGTTCACAAACATTATACCCATCAGTCATCCGGACCCCGGTGCGAGGTGGCGTCCTCGTCGACCCAGTCCTCTTCGGTGTAGGACATGCCTTTTCGCCCCGGCACCCTGCGTTTGAGCCCGGGTCGGTAAAAGGAACAGCTTTTCGGCCCGTAGCAGAAGGTCTCGAACCGAAACTGTTTCCTGGACGGATTCCAGTGGTCAACGATCATCTCCACCGGCATCCGGCAGGCCCAGATACAGGTTGAGCATTTGGCCTCGTAGGTCCTGGCGTCCAGTCGCCGGTGCCCGCGCTGACGGTATGTTGTCAGATCAGGAGGTACTCCAGGGAAAGGCGGACCACCGGGCACGACCTCTTCCACGTTTTTTTCTGTTTTTATTCCGCTGGTTTTATAGAATCCGGCTGTTTCGAGCCTCGGATCAGGGACCGGAACCGATAAACCGCTCACTTTCATCCCGGCGCGAAACTGATGCTTTTCGTGTGCGGCCTTTCCCACGGCGATCAGGAATTCACCGATCTCATCCCCGATTTTTCCGTCAATGCGAAGCACATATCCCAGGTAGCTGTGGTGCCGCTCATCAAACGACCGCATGAGACGGATTCGCGGCTGAACGGCCTTGATCCGCCCACTCCAGACAATTTTCTTCAGCTTGGACTTTTTCTGTGCCATCAATCTTTATCCAGTTTACACGAAAACCCGATGGATGCGCCGGACCTGTTCATCCTCCGACATGAGCAATGTAATCTCTCGGTTCAGAACTGTGATCTCGACCGAGTCGCCGGCCAAATCCATCTCTTTGAACTCCTGGAAGTGCCTTGCAATCTCACAGCCTCCCGCCCCCGTAAATTAGAGGATTCTTTCAGAGAAGTCGACATCAATCCTGACACAGGGGGATATCCGGTGTCCTTGACAGCTGAAAAAGGCCGACTTATTTTTTCATCCGGTTTGCGTTTCAAAACCACGCGGGACCACATTTCTTGCGGCCCCACGCAGTTTCCAAGGGAGGATCGCGATGATTCAAATTGCTGGTTTGAGTCGTCATTACGGCCCCTTCAAGGCTGTGGACGATGTTTCATTTACCATCAGGCGAGGCGAAATCGTCGGCCTGCTTGGCCATAACGGCGCCGGCAAGACCACGATCATGAAAATGGTGACCGGTTTTCTCGAGCCGACCGCAGGTGTGATCAAGGTAGATGACCTGCGTATCGGCCCGGATACCAGGGCCATCCAGCAGCGTATCGGCTACCTGCCGGAAAACTGTCCCCTCTGGCCGGAAATGACAGTTCTCGAGTACCTGGAATACCAGGCCGGCCTGCACAATATCGCCCCGGAACAGGTGCAGAAGGCCGTGGCCCGGGCCATCCGCCGCACCGCCCTCAAGGAGAAGGCGACCCTGACCATCGGGACCCTGTCCCGGGGCTACCGGCAGCGGGTCGGAGTGGCCCAGGCCATTCTCCATGACCCGGACATCATTATCCTGGACGAGCCTACCAACGGCCTGGACCCGACCCAGATCAACCAGATGCGCGGTCTGATCCGGGAACTGGCCGGGGCTGCCACCGTTATCCTCTCCACCCATATCCTCCAGGAGGTCCAGGCGGTCTGCGACCGGGTCCTGATCATGCGCAACGGCCGCATGGTCCTGGATGCCCGGCTGGATGAACTGCAGACAGACCGGCGGCTGCGCCTGGTGGTCAACAACGGGCAGGCCGACGACTACCTGAAGGAGATCAGCGAAATCCAGGAGATCAACACCTGCACCCCGGTTGACGGTCATCCCTGTTTTGAGCTGACCGGTCCCGCCGAGATCGCCCCCCGGATCGCCGCAGCGGTGCACAAGGCTGGTGATCAGCTCTACACCCTGCAACCGGTCAGCCGCACCCTGGAAACGGTCTTCGCCGAGGTCAACTCCGTGACCGGAACAGAACAGGAGGTGGCCCATGCGTAATATCAGAATTGTCTTTATCAAGGAATTCAACAGTTTCTTTGCCTCACCGGCAGCCTGGCTCTTCCTGGGGTCGTTCCTGCTGGTCAACCTGTTTCTCTTTTTCTGGGCCGAGGCATTCTTTGCCCGCAATATCGCTGACCTGCAGCCGCTGTTCAAGTGGATGCCGGTGCTGCTCATATTCCTGGTCGCCGCCCTGACCATGCGTTCCTGGTCCGAGGAGCGGCGGGCCGGAACCCTGGAGTCCCTGCTGACCAGCCCGGTCAGCCCGCTGCACCTGGTCCTGGGCAAGTTCTGCGCCGGCCTGGCCCTGGTGGCCCTGGCGCTGCTGCTCACCCTGCCCCTGCCGGCCACGGTCTCCCTGCTCGGTCCCCTGGACTGGGGCCCGGTCATCGGCGGCTACGTGGCGAGCCTGTTCCTGGCCGCCGCCTACATCGCCATCGGCCTGAACATGAGCGGCCGCACCGACAATCCCATTGTCGCCCTGATCCTGACCGTGGCGGTCGCCGGTTTTTTCTACCTGCTGGGTACCCCTACCCTGACCACGCTGTTCGGCCACAGCATCGGCGGCCTGCTCAAGCTGATCGGCACGGGTTCGCGTTTTGAGTCCATCACCCGCGGCGTCCTGGATCTGCGCGATATCTACTACTACATTTCCATAGTCGGGATCTTTCTCAGCCTGAACCTGCTCTCCCTGGAGCGGTTCCGCTGGGCTGGCAATCCGACCCGGCCGCGCCACCGCCAGTGGCAGATACTGACCGGCCTGACCATGCTCAACTTCCTGCTGGCCAATTTCTGGCTCCAGCCCCTGGGGCAGATACGGCTCGATCTGACCGAAGGCAGGATCTACTCCCTGTCTGCCACCACCAAGGCCTATCTGCGGCAACTCCAGGAACCCCTGCTGATCCGGGGCTACTTCTCAGCCAGGACACACCCCCTGCTGGAACCCCTGGTGCCGCAGATCAAAGACCTGCTCAAGGAGTATCAGGTGGCAGGCGGCGACCGGGTCCGGGTGGAGTTCATCGACCCGCATACGGATCAGGAGGCGGCTGAAGAGGCGGCCGACAAGTACGGTATTCGGCCCGTACCCTTTCGCATGGCAAGCCGGTACCAGTCCGGGGTGGTCAACTCCTATTTCAACCTGCTCATCGCCTACGGGGATCAGTTCGAGACCCTCTCCTTTGAGGACCTGATCGAGGTCAAGGTGATGGACGCCGGCGAGCCCGAGGTGCTGCTCAAAAACCCGGAATACGCTATAACCAGGGCCACCCGCAAGGTCACCACCGCCTACCGGGCCGGTGGCGATGTCTTTGCCGCCCTGACGAAACCAGTCACCTTCCACGGATACATCTCGCCGGATGAGAAACTGCCCCAGGTCCTCGTTGATCTGCGCAGACAGCTCAACGAGGTGCTGGATGAACTGGCAAAGGACTCCGGCGGCAAGCTCAAGGTGGAATTTGCCGACCCTGACGCCGGCAGCGGCGAGCTGGCCCGGCAACTCCGCCAGGACTACGGGTTTGCCCCGCAGGTGGCCAGCCTCTTTGACCCCAACCCCTTCTGGTTCTACATGGTCCTCACCAGCGAAGGGGAAAGCGTTCAGGTCCCCCTGCCCGAGGAACTGAACCGGGAGGCACTCAAAAAGGCGATCCAGACCGCGGCCAGGCGGATGGCACCGGGCTACCTGAAGACCGTTGCCCTGGTCACTCCGCCGGAATCCATGCCGACAAACCCGTACATGCCGATGCAGCGATCCGGCAAGCGCTACCAGCTCCTGCGGGAGACCCTGAGCGAGAATGTCCGCCTGATCGACACTGATCTCAAGGAGGGCCGGGTCCCGGCCGATACCGACCTGCTGCTGCTCATGGCACCGGATGCTCTCGATGAAAAACAGCTCTTCGCCGTTGACCAGTTTCTCATGCAGGGTGGATCAGTGGTCGTGGCCACCTCGCCCTTTGACGTGGAGATGAGCACCTCCCTCCAGGCACGAAAACATAGCTCGGGCCTGGACGAGTGGCTCAAACATCATGGGTTGAGCATCGCTGAGACCATGGTGCTGGACCCGCATAACGCGGCTCTGCCCGTGCCGGTCAAGCGCCGGCTCGGTCCCATCGTGGTCAACGAACTGCAGATGCTGCCCTATCCCCATTTTCCGGATATCCGCCGGGACGGCCTGGACAACGGTCCCATCACCGGCTCCCTCGGCCAGTTGACCATGAACTGGGCCTCACCGATCACGGTGGATAAGGAAGGCAATGCCCGGCGGCAGGTGACAGAGCTGGCCCACTCTTCTCCGCAGAGCTGGACATCGGCCGACCTGGACATCATCCCGGATTACAATCTCTATCCGGACACAGGTTTCAAACCGGGAGGCAAACGTGGAGCCAGGTTGCTGGCTGTTGCAGTACGCGGTGCCTTTGATTCCTTTTTCAAGGGCAAACCCTCGCCCCTGCTGCAGGAAGAAAACAAGGACAAGACAGAGAAACCGGCAGGCAGCGAGACCGATACAGAGCAGGACACGGATGTTGACAGCGAGACCATGGTCACCACTGTCCTGGAACATTCCTCCGATTCCGCGCGCCTGGTGCTGATCAGCTCCAATACCTTTGGCTGCGACTCGGTGATCAGCCTGGCCTCGCAGGCCCAGGGAACCCAGTACACCCGCCAGATGGAATTTCTCCAGAACAGTATTGACTGGGCCCTGGACGACGAAGGACTGACCTCCATCCGCAGCCGGACCCGGCTGGCCCGGATGCTGGTCCCCATGGATCAGTCCACCCGCCTGTTCTGGGAATACCTCAACTATGGCCTGGCCCTGCTGGGTCTGCTCCTGGTCTGGCTGTGGCGCGGGGCCCTGCGGCGGCGCAGGCTGGCCCATTATGAACGTGTACTGGCGGAGGTGTGACCATGAAACGACCAATCACTCTCCTGGCCGCTGTCGCGATTCTGCAGGTGTTCCTGATCGCGGTGACCTGGATGAGCGACGCCGGACTTCGGGAACAGATAACCCGGACAGCCCTGCTCGACTTTGATCCGGGCCAAATCGATCAGATCACCCTGACCGACGGGACAGACATGGTCGTGCTGGAAAAAAAAGAAGGTGTGTGGCAGACCGGTGACGGTTTTCCGGCCGACCGAACCAAGGTAGGCAACCTGCTGGATCGGCTGGCCGGCCTGAAAACCGGCATGCCGGTGGCGACCAGCCGGGAGGCCCTGACCAGGTTCAGGGTAGATGCCGATGATTTCGAGCGACACCTGACCCTGGCGGCAAACGACAAGACCGTGGCCGAACTGTTCGTGGGCACCGGCGCCGGAGCCCGCCGTTCCCATGTCCGGGCCGGTGACAGCGAGGTGGTCCACGCCGTCGCTCTGGGCAGCTATGACCTGCCGGTCAGCCCTGAAAGCTGGTATGACAAGACCATCCTGGAACTTGATCCGGATACCATCACCGCATTGCGACTGGGTGAAATTGCTCTAACGCGGAGCAAAAACGATGATGATCAGATGTCTGCCTGGACCCTGTCCCCGGCTGATGACACCAGGAAGATAAACCAGGACGCTGTCAACCAGGCTGTCACCAGAATCGGGGCGCTCCGGTTGGCGACCATCCTGGGCCGGAAGCAGAAGGCTGCATACGGCCTGGATGCGCCGGTCCTGGAAATAACGGTCACCACCCCGGATCTGGAACGGACCTACCGTTTCGGCAGGATAACCGATTCGGACGACTATGCGCTGAGCGTCTCGGACCGGGACGAGTTCTTCAAGATCGCCTCCTACGACGCCACCCCCATCCTGGATGCGCTCAAGGAGGAAAAGCTGTTCACAGCCGACACAACCACGCCGGAACCACCTGCGGACGAGCAGGGGGAGGCGCAGCCTGATGCCGCCGAACGCGGAGAGCGTGACCCAGGTACACCGTGACACCGGTGTGTCGGAGGCGATACTGTATCTCTGGCGCAATGAGTACCGGAACCGTGGCATGGCCGTGCCTGCCGACCCGTCGAACCCGGAGAACTGGTCTGGAGAAAACAAGCTGGCCGCGGTCATCGAGACCGCTTCGTTGAATGAAGCGCAAGCCATCTGGGGGGAGCCCGCGGACGACTGATCCGCCGGGAAGACCGTCAGATGGCTATCACGTTGATTTCCGAGGCAGTGGAGGCCGGGGCCATGAAGATCAAGGCCTGCGGGGTGCTGAAGGTGAGTATCCGGACCGTGCAGCGATCCTGGACGGCCGCAGCCGGGTGTACGAACAGGCCCGGGCGGCCCATCCAGAACGCTGGAGCGGCTCGGTGCGCGAATGGTCACCGGTCGGCGAGGCATGGCTGAACCCGCCCAGGGAAGGGGGAAAACGCAAAGCCGCTTGATCCTGAAAAGGCGACATCTTTGTTGACAAACACCAGAGCGCCAAAGGGAACTGTTACGACAACGTCCCCATGCTAGATTAGTGTAGGGCGGGTGGAGAACGGGTCTGGAAAGATGTGAAACGGGCGCAAACCCTTTGAAAATAAGGGGAAATAGAAAACCCGTCGTCCCGGAGAATAACCCCAGAGAGACGGGTTGTCTTTTTTCAAATGGTGGAGGGCTCGCCGCCTTCCGGAAATCCAGTCTCCTCAGCGCCAACACATCAAAAGCTCTTTATTTACAATACTTTGAGAGCTTCCGATTGCCGTTCTCCGCGTCCCTACGCGGGAAATGTTTTTCTCCACATTTTCCCCAAACAGAGAATGGACGCGGGTTCGATTCCCGCTGCCATATCAAACGTGGTGTTGTCATAACCCAGATCTTTAGCGCAGGTTTACTCGCAAAATTGTGCCTCGACATGACATGGCACGAGAAATCCATAAATAACTTTTTCGGGAAACGTGTAATTTTATCAGGGAAACCTGCCGGGAAACACACATCATTTTTTACGGATATCGTTCGCTACCTTTCAAGCCTCCGAGCCGATCATAAACCTGGCTACCCAGCCATTTGGAAATCAACTCCTGTAATTCAGGCTTGCTCATGTAATCCGTGAATAATTCTTCATTGAGTTCCATACGTTCGATAAATAACGATTCCAGTACCTGCTGGAAAACGAGTTGGAACTTGTCGAGGGGGTTCACCTCAGCCGCCTTGCGCAAATCTTCATTCTGACTTGCTGCTTCGGCGATCTGATCAAAGAAGAGTTGATCCGCTTCATTCAGATCAGTGCCAAATCGTTCGTTGATGATGTCGATAAGACGGGACAGGGTGACATACTCCTCACGCACTTCAGCCGTCCCCACTTCCCTCGGTCCGTCAAGCGGCCTGGCATACCCATCGCTCAGGTTTATCGAGCCTTCGCTGATCTTCTGCAGGCGGTAATAATCGAGTTCCACCTCTTCATCAAACTGATAGCCTGGCCCGGCATTACGTTTGGGCAGTTTTAAAGCAAGATGGCGCAAATAGGTGAACAGTTTCTCCAGATCGCTGTCCTGATACGGGATCACCTGGCTCAAAAAGCTATAGAGATTACGGAACGCCTGGGCCTTGCTGCGCCAGACTTCCGCCTCTTCCTCTTCATTGTTCCGCAAATCAGCGAACCGGGCCACCGCCTGATCGAGAATCACGTTCATCTTCCGGTGATCCGACGGACTTTGCCGCTTTTTAGGGGCAAAAAAGACCCGTGCAAACTCATCCACTTCCGATTCCAGGTAGATCCCGGAAGCATCCAGCTCTGTCTTGACTTCGTAAAGCCGGTCAGGGTCAACCTCCTCACCCATAACCGAGCCTTCGTAGTACTGGCAAAAAGCTTCCCGGATTTCATCCGGATCATTCACAAAATCAAGGACAAAGGTATCCTCCTTCAAGGGGTGCGTCCGGTTGAGACGCGACAGGGTCTGCACGGCCTGGATACCGGCCAGCCGCTTGTCAACATACATGGTATGCAACAGGGGCTGGTCAAAACCGGTCTGGTATTTCTCCGCTACCAGCAGGACGCGGTATTCCGGCTTGGCGAAAGATTCGGGGAGTTCCTTTTCCCTGATCCCCTTGTTCATTTCCACTTCGGTATATGTCTTCTCCGGCACCTTGTCGTCTTCCACCGTACCGGAAAAGGCAACCAGACTCTTGATGGGATATCCTTTTTCAGCGATATAGTGGTCAAACGCCTGCTTGTAACGCACAGCCTCCAGGCGTGATCCGGTCACCACCATGGCCTTGGCCCGACCGCCGATCTTGTGGCGTGTGTGCTGCTGGAAATGTTCGACCATCACTTCGGTTTTCTGGCCGATGTTGTGCGGGTGCAACCGCATGAAGCGGGCCAGCGCCCTGGCGGCCTTCTTGCGCTCGACGTTGGGATCATCCTCGGCCTTCTTGATCAGCCGAAAGTAGGTTTTGTAGGTTACATAATGCTTAAGCACATCCTCGATGAAGCCTTCTTCGATGGCCTGACGCATGGTGTACCGGTGGAACGGTTCGCCGTTTCGGCCGAAGATGGCCAGGGTTTTATGCTTGGGAGTGGCGGTAAAGGCGAAGAAACTCATGTTCGGCTGGCGGCCTCGCTTGGCCATGGCGCGAAAGAGGCGCTCCAGTTCCACCTCGCCTTCTTCCTCGGCCAATTCCTTCGCCTTTTTGAACAGTTCGGCACCGCCCAGCACGCCTTTCAGCTCCGTGGCGGTTTCGCCCGACTGGGAACTGTGCGCCTCATCGATGATGACGGCGTACCTGCGGGTCGGCAGATAACTCCGGCCGTCTTCACCGCGTTCTTCGGCTATCTTCATCAACTGACCAGAAACAAACGGAAATTTCTGCAGGGTGGTGATAATAATCGGCACACCCGCTTCCAGGGCCTCGGCAAGTTGGCGGGAATCCTCGTCGATTTTCTGTACCACACCCTGGCGGTGATCGAACTGGTAGATGGTATTCTGCAACTGGCGGTCAAGGACCACCCGGTCGGTAATCACCACCACGCTGTCAAAAACGCGTTCGTCCTGCTCATTGTGCAGGGATGAAAGCCGGTGTGCCAGCCAGCCGATGGTGTTGCTCTTGCCGCTGCCCGCCGAATGCTCGATGAGATAATTATGGCCCACGCCCTCGGCCCTTGCTGCCCGGACCAACTGCCGCACCGCCTGTAACTGGTGGTAGCGCGGAAAGATCAAGGTTTCCTTTTTGACCTTTCTGCCTTCATCATTGATTTTCTCCTCAACCTGCAGGTGCAGGAACCGGGCAAGCAGTTCAAGCAGACTGTCCCGGCAAAGCACCTCTTCCCAGAGATAGCCTGTCTTGTAATCACGTCCTGCCAGATCAGGCGGATTGCCTGCACCACCCTCAACGCCTTTATTGAAAGGCAGAAAATGGGTGGACGTCCCGGCCAGGCGCGTGGTCATGTACACCTCTTCCGTGTCCACCGCAAAATGGACCAGCGTGCGCCTGGTGAATTCGAAGAGCTTCTCGCGCGGATCGCGGTCGTGGCGGTA
>NZ_JBPMMS010000040.1:0-33350 GCF_054025815.1 Desulfolithobacter sp.
AATACGCAGTCAACCTGCTCAAATCAAGGAGGAACCAATGCTGAAGCAGATTAGAAATCACAAAAGGAAGAATGGTGAAAAAGGCTTCACCCTTGTCGAACTCATGATCGTAGTGGCCATCATCGGCATCCTGGCCGCCATCGCTATCCCGCAGTTTACCAAGTATCGGGCCAGGGCCCAGAACTCCGCCGCCCTCAGCGACATGCGCAACCTGAAGACCGACCTGGAAGGATACTATGCTGAATGGCAGGAATACCCGGCCAACAGTTAATGGGACCTGTAATTACATTTGAAAAATTCTGTACTTTGGAGAATATATCATGAAAAAAGCAACTATCGTTTGCGCGGCTCTCTGCCTGATGGCCATGCCCACTCTCGTTTTTGCAGCTGCCGAGGAACTGACCACCTCCTCTACCACTGTTACCAACACCAATGGGGTCAACGGTGGACCTGATTTGACCTTTACCCCGTCCCCCAATGTCTCGCTGCAGGCCTACACCACCACTACAGCGTATGCCCTGACAGCAACTAATATTTTAACCGATGCGAATAACGGTATGGTTTTCGGAACCCTCAACAGCTCGTCCGGTTACGCCCAGCGGCAGAAAACAGACACAGACGTTACTGCAGAAAAGGCTCCTGCTCCGACATCAGCTACGGCATTGCCTACCGATGCCGATGCGGACTGGACCTGGATGGGCGGTTCCTGACCAGAACTATTTTTCTCTCTCCACTCGTCCTTCGCAGCCCCCTTGCTTTTTGGCCAGGGGGCTGTTTAGTTGTAAGGCTATGAATTCTCCCGCACCCATAGTGAACCTCAGTCATGTACGGAAAACCTACCCGTCTGGACTACGAAAGAAAAACACCGCCTTGGTGGATTTCTCGTTGACTGTTCAGGAAGGCGACGTTTTTGGTATTGTTGGCACCAACGGGGCCGGAAAGAGTACAGCCCTCAAGATCCTCATGGGGTTTGTCCGGCCGGACAGTGGGTCCGTGATCCTGGCCGGTTATGGGCCCGAGAATCCCGCCAGCCACGCCATAGTGGGTTATTTGCCTGAAAATCCATGTCTCTACAGTCATCTGACTCTTTTTGATCATTTTGTCTATGCCGGGACCCTGGCCGGCTATACCCGGAAAAAAATAAAGGATCGTTCCCTGGAACTGCTGCGCAAGGTTGATCTGGAACAGGCCGCCCATACCCCGATCCGGAGGTTTTCCAAGGGCATGACCCAGCGGGCGGCGCTCGCTTATGCCATGTTTCACCGGCCGGAGATACTGATTCTCGACGAGCCCATGTCCGGACTGGACCCGCTCGGCCGGCAGTTGGTGGTGGAGGTGATCCGAGAGTATAACCGGGAAGGGCACACGGTTCTTTTCTGTTCCCATATTCTGACCGATGTGGAACGGATCTGTAACCGGATCGGCATCATGCACCGTGGAGAACTGGTGGCGGAAAAATCCCCGGCCGAACTGCAGGAGCAGGAGGCGGTCTCAGGAGATATGGTTACCTCGCCGCTGGAATCTTTTTTCTTCAGAATCGTTTCCAACTCCCCGTGATACAACGAATCTACGCAACCACGATCCTGACAGTCAAGGAAGGGATCCGCCAGCGGATACTCTACGGTGTTCTTCTCTTCGCCCTGGGAGTCTGCTGCTTTGCCGTGCTGATAAGCGGGCTTTTTATGCGTGATATATCGAAGATCATCCTGGATTTCTGCCTGGCCTCCGTGACCCTGGGAGGGCTGCTGATCCCTTTTTTCCTGGCCATCAACCTGCTGTCCAAGGATATCGAACACAAGACAATTTTCACCTTACTCTCCCGTCCTGTTTCCCGGGCGGAATATATTCTTGGCAAGTACTGCGGTCTGCTGGTCCTGGCCGCGCTGGTGATGCTGCTCCTGACCGGGGCCACCTTTGCTGCCGTCTGGCTGGGCCGGTTGCTGTACGGGGCCCATTTTTTCGCCTCGTTCTCTCTTGGAGCAGTGCTGGTGGCGGTTCTGGGCAGCTGGCTCGGGGTGGCCCTGCTGACTGCGCTTGTAGTGCTCTGGTGTACGCTTACCACCAGTTCGTTTCTTGCCACCATGCTCACCGTTGCCACTTACCTGATCGGCCAGTCCATTGATGATGTCACCCGGTTTCTGGCCACAGATATACCGGGGGTGGAAATTTCACCTGTCACCCGTGGGGTCGTCTCTGCGGCCCGTTATGTGTTTCCTAATCTTGCCGCCTTTGATATGAAGCTGCAGGCTGCCCATGGAATGATCATGGCACCGCTGGAGCTCTTGACCCTTTTTGTCTATGGGGTTGTATATATCAGTGCGGTCCTTGCTTTGGCGATCCTTGTTTTTAAACAAAGAGATATCGTTTGAAAACTGTTTGTCAGCCACTTGTCATCCTGTTTTGCGCGGTAATCGGTTTTGCCCTCCTGACCCCGTCCGTTTACCGTATTCGCTCCGCCTATTTCCATGAAACCATCAGCCGGATCGGGGAGCTGCCGCCACCGGTGGCCAGGCTGCTGACCATGGAATATCGTGGGATGGTGGCAGACCTGCTCTTTCTCAAGACCATCTCGTTCATGGGGCTCAAGATCGGGGAACACGGCCAGCCGACCCGCGAGGAGTGGCAGCGCATCTATGAAATGCTGCAGCTGATCACCGAGCTGGATCCCAGGTTCTGGGACCCGTACCTGTTTGCCGAAATGATGTTTCCCTGGCAGGCGGGAATGTTCGACGAGACAACTATTCTTCTGGAAAAGGCGATCCGGCACCGTCCAGACGACTATCGGCCTTATTATTTTCTTGGCTTCAATGCTTTTTATTTCCAGAAAGAACCAGCGGTTGCAGCCAGGTATCTGCGAAAGGCGGCACAGTATCCGGATGCTCCGGCATACATAAAAGGGCTTGCCGGTCGGTTCAGTCTCTATGGTGAGCAGACAGCTCTTGGCATCGCTTTTCTCTCTGACCTGCTGCGCAACACCAGTGATCCGCGAATCAAAGCCTATCTGGGCAAAAGGCTGGAGGCGTTGAAAAGGATTTTTTTTCTTGAGCAGAAGGTGAGGGCGTACAGGGAAAAATATGGCACGATGCCCGCTTCCCTCAAAGAGCTGGTTGATACCGGCCTGGTGACGGAAATTCCCGCTGATCCCTATGGTGGACAATTCGTGCTTCTGAAAAACGGGCGAATCTACACCACCAGTAACCTGGTTGATAAACAGAAAAAGAAGAAGAAATAACCTGTCCTTCGGTGGCTGCCTGTTCAGATGAAATAGCGACAGGAGCAAGGGTCATTTTTCAGGGCTGAAAGACAAAGGGGGGCTTTTCGTGAACTGCCTTGGCAAAGACATGGACGGGCCTTGGTTTTCTGCGGCATTGATCCTCTGTCTGGTTTTTCTCTATATTGTCCTCGTGCCGACCACCAGGCTGCTGCCCATTTTAGGGACCTATGACGAGAAACGGGTCCTTGAATGTATCCTTCTTGTGCTGGTCTGCACGGTCGTTGCCACCATCCCTTCCCTGTGCCGCGCCTGGCTGCGGCTGTTTTTTTCTCTCTCCTCTGGTGCCCGGGCTGTTCTCGTGGCCTGCATACTGCTCGGTTTTCTCTCCTCCCTGGCCGCTGTTTCCGTACAATATGCCTTCCTGGAGCTGACTCTCTTTGTCTGCCTGTTTATCGCCGCTCTTTCCGTGGCAGTTGTCCGGCAGGAGCTGGGCCGGCTTTTTGACCGGGTGATGGTTCTTGGCGTTCTGGTGGTCGGCTGGGCCTACCTGGCCGGTTTCGTGGCTTTTTATGTGAGTGTCCTCGCCAGCTCCCTGTCTTTTGAACAGCGGGCCCTGTTCTGGTCTTTTTCCAATATTCGCTTTTTCAGCCAGTTCCAGACCTGGACCCTGCCATTGGTGGTTCTGCCCTGGTTTTTTTGGGGCAGGTACCCTCTGGTCAGGCTGATTACCGTGCTTATTGGTTCGTCCTGGTGGTTTCTTTTCTTTGTTTCTGGAACCAGGGGCACCCTGGTCGCCATGCTGGCGGCAGGTGTGCTTGTGGCCGTGGTCTTCGGTCGCCGGGGCTGGCCATGGTTCAAGTTGCAGGCCATCGTGCTCCTGGCAGGGCTTATGGCCTATGTCCTGATTTTTCTTGTTCTGCCAGTGTTCATTTCGGCGGATATCTCGTCGGTGGTGGCTCAGAGTATCAGGCGCGATCTACTCCATTCTCCCGGCCGAATGGTCCTCTGGACCCTGGCGCTGGAGATGATCCGGCAGCATCCTTTACTGGGAGTAGGCCCTATGCATTTCGCCTGTGATTCCAACCTGGTGGCCTCTCATCCACATAACGTTCTCCTGCAGCTGGCCAGTGAATGGGGATTGCCGGTTGCTGTTTCCGTGCTGCTGTTTTTTGTCCGGGCACTTTTCCTGTGGATACGGAACGCTCAAATGGTAATGGACAGGTCAACAGACCAGGAAAGTCGGATATTGTATCCAGCATTGCTTGGTTCTCTGGGCGGCGCGTCTGTGCACGCCCTTGTAAGCGGTCTTGTTGTTATGCCTCTTAGCCAGATGATGCTTGTTCTGGTTGCCGGATGGATGTTTTCTCTATACAAACAAGAGATGCAGGTTCTTTCCAGGCAATCCTGTGGGAGCCTGGAAAAGAGCGGAACCTGTGTTTTGATGATCCTGGTACCTGTTTGTCTCTTTACTGCTCTGGTGCTGTACTCGTGGCCTGATGATCAGGCCGGGCAACGTTTTCTTCGCTCCCCGTTCGCTCAGGTTCACCGGATGCCCAGGTTCTGGCAGCAGGGCAAGATCTGTGTCGGAACTCCGGAGATTGATGACTCTCAGGCCGGTGGAAGCCGACAGGATGATTTGTCATGCTCAAGGTAAAGATAACCCTCACCCTGGTCGTACTTCTTGCTCTGGCCATGGGGCTGGTCAACCTGGTGCTGGTCATGCTCTGGCAGCGGCAGGGGGTGCATCAGGAGGTTCGTCACGCCGGAGCCATGGTGGAGCTTGCCTTTGGTTCGGGACCTTCGGCACTGGATGTTGCGCTTGAGCGCCTGGTTTCGGGCGGGCAGGTTGTTTGTGCCGGCTATATCATGGACGGCCGTGATGAAACCGTCTCCGGAACTGTCTGGTGTGAAGCCGGAGCACTGGGTCGTGCGCTTGACAGGGCGGCAGCCTCCGGCCGGGAGGTGATCAGGACCGTGAGCCCGTTGCAGGGTCTTCTGCAAGGGAACCGGCCTGTCCTTGTCCTGGCCAGGCCGATTCCCGGTGAAACCTCAGGGGGAGCTGCCGGTGTCGTCTTGTCTTTGGACGAGTTGGCTGCAGCCCTTGGACGGGCCGAAATGATCATGCTGGTCTACATGGGCGTCAATCTGTTGATTTTTGGCACCATAGGTTTTTTTCGGATCAGTAACCATGTGTTGCGTCCGGTGGAAAGGCTGGCAAGGTTGGCCGACCGGTACGAAGACAATGAAACCAGGCTGTTTGTCGAGCAGGGTGGTGTCAATGAGTTCTCCCGCCTCGCTACCAGCTTGAACAGCATGCTGAGTCGTATTGAACGGGATCGGACAGCCCTCAAGGAGTCGGTGCGGAAATTGGGCCTGGCCAACCGCAGGCTCAGGGAAAAACAGCAGGAGATGGTCCGGGCGGAAAAGCTGGCCTCTGTGGGCCGCCTTGCTGCCGGGCTTGCCCACGAAATAGGAAATCCCCTGGGGATCGTCCAGGGCTACCTGGGATTGTTGAAGCAGGCCAGGGGATTGGGGAGAGACCAGAAGGAATATCTCCACCGGGCTGAACAGGAGCTGGAGCGGGTTAGTTGTCTTATCCGTCAATTACTCGATTTCGCACGCGTATCAACAGGTGAGCGGCGGGAGGTGTCGGTCCATGAGCTGCTGGAGGCGGAAAGGGCCATGGTTCATGACCTGCCTCTTTTTCGTGGAATAACTGTTGACTGTCATCTGGATGCGGAAAGAGATCTGGTGGTTGCCGATCCCGGGCAACTGCGCCAGGTATTTCTCAATTGTCTGGTCAATGCTGCCGACGCAGTGGCTGCAAAAGAAGGTCCAGGCCTGGAGGGACGTATCGTGTTGCGGACGGAAAACCGGCCGGTTTCTCCCGAAGAGGACCAGGGTGATGTTTTGTTGATATCCGTCGAGGATAACGGGGTGGGGATTGCGTCTGAGATACTGGATAATGTTTTCGATCCCTTTTTTACTTCCAAGGAGCCGGGTAAGGGAACCGGGCTCGGGTTGGCGGTGTCTCTCTCTATTGTCGAATCCCTGGGGGGCACCATGCGTCTCTTGAGCCGGGAGAGTGGAGGTGTGGTTGTTGAAATCGAGCTGCCGGTGGCAGGACATGGCTGCAGGAGGTCGTGATTCATGAGCAGTATAGGGCGAAACGATTCAGAACAGCGTGTTCTGGTCATCGATGACGAAGAAAACATGCGCCATATGTTGTCGGTGATGCTTGCCGGACACGGTTATAAGGTGGACTGTGCAGCCAATGGCCGGGAAGGATTGAAGATGCTTGGCCGCAAGCAATACCAGTTCGTACTCTGCGATATCCGCATGCCGCACCTGGATGGAATGGGCTTTCTGAGGGAATCCCGGCAGATTTCCCATGGGGCGACCATTATCATGATGTCTGCTTTTGGCACTGTTGACAGTGCAATTGACGCCATGAAGGAAGGGGCCTATGATTATATCAGCAAGCCTTTCAAGGCCGATGAGATCCTCCTGACCCTGAAAAAGGCCTGTGAACGGGAGCGGTTGCGGCAGGAAAATGTCCGGCTGAAAGAGCGGCTGGCCGATCTGGAGAGCCGGCAGGGATTCAAGGGTATGGTGGCCGGGAGCAAGGCTATGCACGAGGTGTTTTCCCTGGCTCTCAAGGTGGCCCGCCATACCACCACTGTGCTCATCACCGGCGAGTCGGGGACCGGTAAGGAGCTGATCGCACGCGGCATCCATGCTGAAAGTCCACGCCGGGACAGGCCGTTTCTGGCCATCAACTGCGGCTCCATCCCGGAAAATCTGCTTGAAAGTGAATTTTTTGGTTCCATGCGTGGCGCCTTTACCGGCGCAGACCAGGATAGAAAGGGTCTTTTCGAGCAGGCTGAAGGCGGAACCCTGTTTCTTGATGAAATCGGTGAGCTTCCTCTTGGTATGCAGGTAAAGCTTTTGCGGGTGCTGCAGGAGCGGACAATACGGCGGATAGGCGGCACCCGGGAGATACCTGTGGATGTTCGCATCCTCTGTGCAACAGCGAAGGATCTTGCCCGGGAAGTGCAGGCGGGCCGGTTTCGAGAAGACCTCTATTTCCGTCTCAACGTGGTGGAGATCCATCTGCCGCCCCTGCGGGAGCGGATCGAGGATATTGCGTTACTGGCCGACCATTTTCTTGCCAAGGTCAATGCGGCGACCGGGCTTGAGGTCAGGGGTATTTCCTCTTCGGCGCTCAGCCGTCTTGTCGCCCACCCGTGGCCGGGGAATGTGAGGGAATTGGAAAACGTCATCGAACGGGCTGCCATCCTGGCCGAAAAACAGATCATCCTCCCGGAAAATCTGCCCGATACCCTGGGATCCCGGACCGAGAACCGTCGGATCGACGATTTCTTCAACACCTATTCCCTGAAAAAAGCCAAGAAGATCATGGAAAAACGGCTGATTGCCCGGGCGCTCGAGGCCGTGGGCGGCAACAAGAGCCGGGCAGCCGAGCTCCTTGAGCTCAGCTACCCCTCGCTGCTGGCCAAGATAAAGGAGTATGGGTTAGGAGTGTAGTTGATGCGGATGTTCCTGTATATTCGCCTGCACATAATCAGCCCCCTGTGAATAAAGTTTTTAACCCTGTTAACTTTTTTTATATCGCCCTTGTGTGTGCTTCTGCTTCGGCAAGTTAAGAATCGTGGTGTCTTGACGATTATTTGTTTCTAACTTGCTGATAATGAAGGAAAGTATTCTATCTCTTTCTTCTTTTAGGATTTAAGTTATTTCTGTGGCGTTCTTTTTGCAAAGCCAGGGTGGCACCTTCTCTCTGGCGGAACACTCTGTGCAGGACACCAGACAAATGAGTAAAAAAAGAAAAACGATTTCCACTCCTGGTGGAAAATCCGGATTTACCCTGGTCGAAGTGATGATGGTTGTGGCAATGATCGGTATTATGGCCGCTATTGCCGGGCCCTCTTTGAAGTCCTGGCTCCCTAATATGCGGCTCAAGGCCGCGGCGCAGGATATGTATTCTTCCCTGCAGGATGCGAAATCAAGGGCAGTCAGGGAAAACATCTGCATCGGGGTTTCTTTTTCGGTTTACGATCCCGATAATCCCGGCGCAGGTGGTGGGGGGTATACGGTTTTTGCAGATGACGGTAATGGAGCAGGAGGAATTGCCTGCAACCGAACGAGGGACGGAAATGAAAGTGTACTGGTTTCGTATTCTGTTCCCGATGGGGTGTTCGTCGACTCTGCCTCTATAGGTGGATCATCCTCTCTGTGTTTTACCTCGACATCTGTAACTTGTGGCAGTCAGTCCGGAAATATCCAGTTGCGCAACGAGGACAGCGACAGGTGGTATAAGGTAACTGTAACTGCTTCTGGAGGAATACGTATCGAGATGAGTAAAGATGGTGTTTCGTGGAGTAATTGATATGTATTGTGAACGATCCTTTCCTGCTGATGAAGGTTTCACTCTGGTTGAGCTGATGATAACGCTCTTGATTTCCGGAATTATATCTGTTGCTATTTACTCCACATACACCAGCCAGCAGCGTGTGTATTTCGCGCAATACTCTGTGGCCGAGATGCAGCAGAATATAAGGGCGGCACTCAGTATCCTTGCCAGAGATATAAGGATGGCTGGTTATGACCCAACGGGAAACGCGGGTAGCGGTTTTGTCGACAGCTCGTTATTTACCTACGGCACCAGGACGGTGACGGTTACAACGTCCGCTAACGAAATAGCATTCACCGCTGACCTTGATGGTGATGGGGTTATAGATGTAACGGTTGAAGATATAGACGGGAACGGAAGCAAGGAGATGACAGAGATGGAGCAGGTGGCCTACCGGCTCAACGGCACAGATCTTGAGCGTTTTTCTTCGACAACAGGGATAGTTGCCTGGCAGGATATTGCAGAGAATATAGAGGGGTTGGAATTTACTTATCTTGATTCGGATAATAATGTAACGACGACTCCTGCTGATATTAGATCTGTTCAGATATCTATTCTCGCCCGTTCCGGACAGAGAGATCCTGAATTTGAAAACAACAAAATTTATACGACCGCTTCTGGTGCTGTTTGGGGGCCATATAATGACGGATACAGGCGGCGGCTTCTTGTTATGACTGTTCAGTGTAGAAATATGGGTATATGAGATGAAACTCAGTCTTGCATCTGATGAAGGATTCACGTTGATAGAATCAATTGTTGCTGTTGTTATACTTGCAATAGGTATCTTGTCAATATATGCAATGGTTACAGCGACCATAAAAGGTAATTCTTCATCAAATAGTATGACAATTGCCTCGATTGTTTTATCTGAAAAGATAGAAAACCTGATATCACTCCCATATGATCATGCTGATCTTGATGCAGATATTGCGAATAACCCTCATACAGTTATGACTGGCCTTCCTGATGGTGTTAATTCTCTTTCATGGACTGTTGAGCTGTGGAGTAATGATAATCTTGATAATGATGGTGATGGAAGGGTTGATGAATATGATGAGCGCGGGGTAAAAAAAATTACTGTTACAGTTGATTATGATACTATTTCAGGACGAAAAACACAAACCTTAAATTTTATAAAATCGGAAGTGTTCAAATGAACAGCAAAATAAACAGGTTGATATTTGACACTGTTTTGCAGGGAGAGCAAGGTTTTGTTCTGATTCTGGCAATGGTTACCTTGCTGGTACTAACCCTTATGGGCGTGTTCGCTACCCGTAATACTACATATGAATTGAACATAGCCGGAAACGATAAAGTGGCGCGTGACGTTTTCTATGCCGCAGAAAGTGGCTGGATGCGTGCCTTTCAATGGATCGAAAACAAAGGATCTTCCTCTGCTCCTCCTTTATTGAACGGGATCAATGCGAATCCTGATAAGCCTCTGGTGGCTGAGGTCAGCGGTCAGGATTTGGGTCATGCTTCCTACTCCTATACCATAGCAAGGAGCTCGCCGCCCAGGAAGGTTGCTGGAAACAGTAAGCAGTACCTTAAATTCTCCTATCTCATCGCCAGTACAGGGATCAGGGGACCCAGTGCCACCAGGGAGATTGTGGTCGGCGTGGAAAAGGTTTCCAAGTAGTGAGGGTGATGTCATGAAGTTGCAGCAAACACTGTGTTTTGTTTTTTCTTTTATTGTCTTCGCACTGTTGGCAGATACCGGCAAGACGACAACTTTCACGCAAAAGGTGATTCAGGAGTCGGACGACGCGGTGGAGTTGGCCGCAGGGAATATCTGGAAATACAATCTTGATTTATACTTTGGTGGCCAGGGTAAATACGATGAGTCAACGATTGATATTGCTGCCACTGGTATTCGTTTTACCAATGTATCCGTACCGGCCGGAGCGTTCATAACATCAGCCAGAATAGAGTTTTCCAGGAAATCAGACAACGACAACCTTGATGTCACCATCAGTGGCCAGCTTGATCCGGATCCCGTAACCTTTGAATATATCACCAACGATATCACCTCCAGGCCACGAAGTTCGGCTGCTGTTTCATGGAAACCTGATAAGTGGAAGAGTGGTAAGTATAACATTGTGACTCCTGATCTGGCCGCCATAGTACAGGAGCTTGTTGACCAGCCTTCCTGGGTAAGTGGAAATGCCATGGCCTTTATCTTCACGGGTACCGGCAGTGCTCAGGTAAAGGGGTATGGGGATGACCCGGGTATTCCCAGGCTGGTTATTGATTATGAACTCACCCCTCGGGCCAGGATCACCACCGATCCCGCAGATCAGCTGGGGGTCAGCACCTATGAGGGGATCCAGGCTTCTGGAACCAGTTTCATCCTGACCAATATTGGCAGCGCCCCCCTGAATTTTTCCATCACAGATAATGTTGCCTGGCTTAACTGCAGTGTTACCAGCGGCACTCTTGCCGCCGGTGAATCTGTAACAATCCCGGTGCAATACTCCGGCTCCGAATTTGAAAGTATCGGTACGCATGAGGGGATCATTACTGTTCATGATGATGATGGAGTGTTGCCTGATTACGAGCTTACGGCAACTCTACTGGTCAGGGAGCTGGTGACTGGCCCCATATGCGGAGATGTTCCGCTTTATGCCCAGAATCTAGTCAATCCCGCTATGTTGATTGAACTGGACATTTCAGGTTCCATGTACAGCACCATGTATGTGCTTGATTCAGCAACCGATCCCAAGACTCCGGACTTGTCATCCATCGTTCAGGAAATAGTGAACCAGCCGGGCTGGGTCAGCGGTAACTCCATGGTGTTCATGATTGATGATCTGGGTGGTCAGCGTGAGGCCATAACCTACGATCAGGCATGGTATGCCTCCCCTTTGTTGCATGTGGAATTTGACAATAACGGAACAGTAGAGATTTTTGAGACTCGGGTCGCTGCAACCCAGGACGATGCCGAGGAATATGACAGTGGTTCCATGACCCTGACCAGTGTTGATCTCGATATCGGGAGCAATTTGAGCGGGATCCGCTTCCAGGATGTATCCATTCCCCAGGGTGCCACTATTTTGAATGCATACTTGCAGTTTACCTCGCGGACCACTAAAACAAGTACAACAAATGCAACTGTTTACGGTGAGCTGGTTCCGGATGCAGTCTCCTTTACAACAACTGCCTTGAACATCTCCAACCGAACAAGGACAACCAGTACTGTTTCATGGAGCAGCATCCCGGCTTGGCCTGTGGCAACAACGGAAACCAGGATCAAGATAGCCAAAGATGTCTTGAAAAACCTGGTCGAGGACCGGGCCATATCCTGGGGTTTTGGCAGCTGGACAGGTAATTATAGCCCAAGCGACGATTATACAAGGATACACGAAGGGGTAAAACAGCGCACAGTGGCTGAAACAGAGGTGTTGAAGGCCACCATCGATTCAGTCATCGCCGGCGGTATGACCCCTCTTGAGCCATCACTTCTTGCGGGCCAGAAGTATTTCAACGGCACCAAAGGCGCACTTGACGGAAGTTATTTCGATTCGACCAGGGATTGTCAGCCTAAGTTCCTGATTGAAATAACCGACGGGCTCGGAAATATCGCAACGACACTAGATGGTGTCATTGCAAAAACCAACAGTCTGGCTGATGACAAAGTCACCACCGTGGCTATCGGGTTTGGTATCGATGATGCAACCCAGATACAGGAGATAGCCAGAATTTCAAATGAGCGTGGTCATGCCGAGGACGGTTTGTACGCCCTGCATGAGGAAGACGGAAATGGCGTTGGCCTGCCATTTCTCGCCATGAGCGGGCAGGCTCTTGAAGAAGCCCTTAATCAGGTGACAACCGGAGTCAAGAAACAGCTTTTTTACGGTTCTTCGCCGGCGCCTTCAACTTCTGTTGATCATGGAACTTTTGTTATCAACGCCCAGTTCAACGCTGCTGACTGGTCTGGGGATCTTGTTGCTACCCCCTACGACCCTGAAACCGGGGCACTCAAGAAGTGTTACGACAGCGATGGTAATGAAACTTGTGATCCGGCATTGATCGTGGGCGACTGTGTATGCTGGACAGCGAGTGAAAGGATGCCTGCGGTCAAGAGTGCCTGGACTGTCCAGCCAGGAGGTGGCGGTATCGGTCCTGCGCTGCCGTACCTGGACGCAACCCTCAGTGGTGACAACTATATCTGTAAGGACCTTGGAGATATAATCAGGTCGACACCGGTTATTGTCGAGACTCCCAGGAGGTATTATTCTTTTGACAATTATCGGTATTTCAAGTACGGCGATGCGGCCAGTCGTTCTTCCATGGTTTATGTCGGCTCAAATGACGGGGCTCTTCACGCCCTTGATCTGGCAACCGGGGTGGAGCAGTGGCGGTTCTATCCGGAAGCTGTCCACGACACTCTTAACATGGCGACCTCTGATCCGACCTACGACGCCTGTGACCTGTTTAACTACTGTCACAGGTATATGGTTGATGGTTCACCGGTGGTTGCCGATATATTCCGGGGTAGTGCATATGTGGTCACTGACACGGACGGCAATATAACCGATCCCGGCTGGCGGACCATTCTGGTCAATGGTCTGGGCAACGGAGGAGGGGCCTATTTTGCCCTGGACATCACCACTGCGACCAATTTTGACGATCCCGATCCCATTGAATATCTCTGGCAGTTCGAAGACGCTGAACTTGGTTTTTCCACCAGTACACCGTCTGTCGAAAGGGTCTCCTATGATTCTGCAGTCATCACTGATTTCGGTGGCTGGGCTGTTTTTTTTGGATCCGGCTTTGATACCGGCTCGAACCAGCTGACAAAGGAGGCCTACGTCTACGGTATCGAGGCATATACCGGAGAACCGCTGTGGCAGTCGGGAGGCGTAGACATCAACCGGGTCAAGCTCGAGGTGGCCAATACTCTGGCCTATGGTGGGCAAACCGCGGAATTTGTAGCCGGTTCGGTAATTACCGGCACCACTTCCGGGGCAACTGCAACCATCGGCACAGTACTCGACCAGGGTGATGCCGGCTCTCTTATTCTTGTTTCAAACACTATTTCCGGCTCGTTCCAGGATAATGAAACCATAACCGGATCCGGTGGAGGAGCCGCCCTGGTCAATGGTACGCTGACCAGTTCGTCCCTGGATAATGCCTTGTCCGATTCGTTGGCCGTGGATATAGATTTTGACGATTACGTTGACGCGCTATATTTTGGCGATCTGTACGGAAGGATGTTCCGTTTGACCGATATAGGCAAGGAGCAGGAACCACAGGTGTCACTTTTTTTTGATATTGGCACCGGTAGTCACGGCAGTCCGATTCGGGCTGGAGGAACCTATGCATACAGTGAAACTGACGGCGAAATATGGATATATTTCGGAACCGGCCAGTACGAGGAGCAGATTGACAAATACACCACCGAACAGCAGTACTTTTTCGGTATCAAGGACAATCTTGCCGCGTCGACGGAAACCGTTGGTCTTGACGGTTTGGTAGCCTTGGTTTCTACTGAGGTGACCTCCTCCATCAGTGGCGAAGTGGCCACTTATCGGGTTGTTGAAGGAAGCAATCCGGGCAATGATCCATGGTATCTGCAGTTGATAGCGGACAGTTCTCCCAGTGAGCGGGTGGTGTCCCGGCCTCTTGTGGTCGGCGGGGTTGTTTTCTTCGCCACCTTCCGGCCCGATAACGATGTTTGCGCCGGTAACGGTGAAGCATGGCTGTATGCGCTTGATTACAAGACAGGCCTTCCTCCTGACGAGCCTGTATTCGATATCAACGGCGATGGTTTTTTTGATGACAATGACCATGTAACGGTTGGCTCGCAGCCGTATCCTGTCGCTGCGATTCCCATTGGCAGGGGTATTCCTACCTCCCCAATTCTCGAAGATGATATTATTTTTATCAATACGACTGATACTCCCGGCAGCGGTATTCCGGTAAATCTCCCGGATATGAAAGCTAAACTACGGTACTGGCGGGATTTGTCCATCCAGTAGATGGGAGAGGATGATAGTCGGGCGTAATCTTTGCCGAACAGACTTGTAATATGATTTTAATAAAATACTGGTACCATCGATACCTATGGGAGGACAAACGATGAGCAGGCTATGTATTGTCCCGCTGATCTTTTCTTTGCTGCTGACGCTATGCCCGGTCGCTGTCACCGGTGAAGAGAGTGAGGATCTGCTGGCTGAGGGGATCAATGGTTATATTCTTGAGATCTCGTTAGCCCACTCCCTTGTCCAGATCGGTGATCGCAGCTTCAGGGTCGAGCAGGTGGTTGTGGTCGACAGTGATGAAGGGGTGGAAAAACAGGGCTCCATGAACGATCTGCACATTGGCGACTTGGTCCGTATTGACGAAATGGACGCAATTCGTGACGGATCGACGTGGATAGCAAGGAAGATAATTGTCTATAGGGGATCTGCGCAGACCAAAATCGGAGAACAGTTCAAAGTAGCCCTGCCTGTAGCCGTGCCAGGTTCGGATGCCACCCAGGTACACGACACTTCTTCTCCGGGTGGTACAGACCGGGTGCGGAAGGGCAGCGACAGAATTATTTTTGAAAACGGGGTCTGGCACAACTGACAATTGCCGGTATCCGGCCTGGGCATCCATTTGCTTCGGGCTGGACTGCTCTGGCTCTGACAGAGTGCTCTGCCTGCACGCTGTCAGAGCTTTTTTTGTGTTTGTCGGCAGATCGCAGTATACGTCGCCCCAGGGGGCGTGATGGCCATGTCCATGTTTTAACGGGTACAGGCTTGGAAGAATCAGATCTTCTCCGGTCTGAACATTGTTCGGGTTCCATTATTTCTGGCTCTAAGGGATTTGCGGAACCATGGATCGAGAAACGGATTTTTTTGCTTGACATACTCAGACCCTGGTCTTTATATAACAGGGATTTCTGAATACCGGTTCAGTAACATCAGCCTGAGGGAGGAGGAGTTTCAAGGCGACTGATGTATCCGGTCTGAAAGTAGGTTATGTTGAACTAAACGGTAATTCTAAACTTAACGAGAGAGGAAAAATTATGTTCTCAAAGTTGGTACCACCCCACGGCGGAAGAGGTCTTGTCTGTGCCCTGCTTCATGGAGAGGAGCGTGAGGCAGAGCTGGAAAAAGCAAAAAGCCTGAAGCAGGTTGAGGTTTCCGACCGGGCAAAGGGCGACCTGATCATGATGGGTATTGGTGGTTTCTCTCCGCTGGATGGTTTCATGACCCGCGAAGACTGGAAGGGAGTTTGTGAAAACTTCCAGATGGCTGATGGCACTTTCTGGCCTGTACCGATCACCCTGGACGTCTCTGCCGACGACGCTGGTTCCATCAAGGAAGGCGACGAGATCGCTCTTGTCAATGGCGGTGAGATCTACGCCACCATGAAGGTCATGGAAAAATACGAAATGACCGAGGCTGACAAGAAGTGGGAGTGTGAAATGGTCTTCAAGGGCCAGGGCGAGGACTCTGTCGGCGGCCGTTTCTGGGAAGTTGCTTTGGAAGATCACCCGGGCGTCCAGATGGTTATGGCTCAGAAAGAGTACAATATCGCCGGTCCTGTAAAGGTCCTGTCCGAGGGTGAGTATCCCAAGGAGTACCCGGGTGTGTACCTGACTCCTGCTCAGACCCGTCGTATGTTCGACGAGCGTGGCTGGGCCGATGTAGCCGCTCTGCAGCTGCGGAACCCCATGCATCGCTCCCACGAGTATCTGGCCAAGATCGCCATCGAGGTATGTGACGGCGTTCTGATTCACTCCCTGATCGGTAATCTGAAGCCCGGTGACATCCCGGCCAACGTCCGTGTCAAGGCCATCCAGATTCTGATCGACAACTACTTCGTCAATGATAACGTCATCAACGCCGGCTATCCGCTGGACATGCGGTATGCCGGTCCGCGTGAGGGTCTGCTGCACGCCACCTTCCGCCAGAACTACGGTGTCAACAACATGCTGATCGGTCGTGACCATGCCGGTGTCGGCGATTTCTACGGTCTGTTCGAGGCCCAGGAGATTTTTGACCGGATCCCAAAAACCGGTGACTCTTCCAAGGACCTGCTCTGCAAGCCCATGAAGATCGACTGGACCTTCTACTGCTACAAGTGTGACGGAATGGCTTCCCTGCGGACCTGCCCGCATGGCAAGGAAGATCGGGTTATCCTCTCCGGTACCAAGCTTCGTAAGGCCCTTTCCGAGGGTGCCGAGATTCCGGATCACTTTGGTCGTGACGAAGTTCTCGCTCTGCTTCGCGAGTACTACGAGGGTCTGACCGAGAAAGTTGAGGTCAAGATGCAGGGTGCCGCTTCCGGCGATGCCATGTAATTCTTTCCACCTCAGCTGGAATTAGAAAAAAGGAGGTGCCAACTGGCATCTCCTTTTTTGTTTCTGGAACCTAAACTGAGTGTTGCACCCATCTGCAATTGGAAAAAAGATAACTGGTTATAATTGCTTTTCTTTTTAAAGTGTTGCAGGTGGATGAAAATTCTGTCTCCAGCATAAGAGAAAAGGAAAATCTGCTCTCCCGGACGGTGAGATAATCTGGTACCCTGATGGTACCTTTTTCGGTACACGCTAACCTCTCGAAACAAGATAGAAAAAGAAAAAAGAAAAACAAAATATGAAAACAGTACAGGTCGGTCTGGATGAGCGAAGCTACCCGATCATGATCGGTTCCGGCATGCTTGCCGAAATTGGCCCTGATCTCAGGGCGCGGAACGTGGCCAAACGGTATGGGGTCATTGCCGACGAGTATGTGGCCCGGCTCTATGGTGACAAGGTCCTGGAGTCGCTGGGCCAGGCCTCGGTACCAGCCGAGTTGATCACCTTTCCCCGCGGAGAGGCGTCCAAGAACCTGCAGATCATCGCGTCCCTGGCCAGTGAGCTGGCCAGGCATGGATTTGACCGGGCCGATGGCCTTATTGCTCTGGGGGGCGGGGTCACCGGCGATATCACCGGGTTTCTTGCTTCCATCTACATGCGTGGCATTCCCTTTGTCCAGGTTCCCACCTCCCTACTCGCCCAGGTGGACAGTTCGGTGGGGGGTAAAACCGGGGTCGATATTCCGGAGGGAAAGAACCTGGTCGGTACCTTCTATCAGCCAAGAAGTGTCTATATAGACACCGATGTCCTGCGCAGTCTGCCGGAATCAGAGCTCCTGGGCGGTCTGGCCGAAGTTATAAAGTATGGGGTGATTGCCGATAAAGAGTTTTTCTATTATCTCCGTCAGCACCGGCAGGACATTTTTTCTCTTCAGGAAGAGATTATAAGCCAGATGATAGCGAGGTGCTGTGAGATCAAGGCCCGAGTGGTGGAGCAGGATGAACGGGAAGGGGGGCTGCGGAGAATCCTCAATTTCGGGCACACCATCGGGCATGCGGTTGAGGCGGCCTCGAATTTTCAGATCATCCATGGGCTGGCTGTGGCTATCGGAATGTGCGCAGCGGCGGATCTCGCGGTCCGGACAGGGTTGCTTGGCGAAGATGAGGCCTGGGAAATCCGTGATCTCATCACTGCCTATGGCATGCCGACCACCATTTCTCCGGAGCTTGATCGGGAAGAAATAAAAAAGTTTTTCCTCACGGATAAGAAAACCGTCGGTGGCCGGGTATTTTTTGTGCTGCCCACAGGTATTGGTGAGGTTGTTGTCACGGATCAGGTCCGACCCGCTGATATTGACGCAGTCCTGAACAGTGATTAATTTCAGGGACAATGCGGCAGGTATCTCCTGTCATTCTCACGGGATGGAGCAGATTGCATGCGGCCGGGGTTTTTGCGGGCCCGCAGCGCACAGGTGCTGACCCTTTTCCGGCTCAAGAATCGACCTGTGGTCGCAGATCGTTTCCCCTGACACCCATGCAGGCTCACACAGCCTGCTCAACGAAAGGTGAAAGCTGTTGTTGTCCCCCCTTTGAGGGTAGGGCGAGACTTTCATATAAACTCCCTTCGGATTGAGTATGCCATGCCTATCTACGAGTTTTTCTGCGAAGAGTGCAACACCATCTTTAATTTTTTCTCCCGTCGGATCAACACGGAGACCCGGCCAGGCTGTCCGCAATGTGGTCGGAAAGAGCTGCAGAAGATGATGTCCCCCTTTGCCACTGTCGGCAAGGCCAAAGAGGAAGACAGCGATGATCCGCTGGCCGGACTCGACGAGAGCAGGATGGAAAAGGCCTTTGAGAGCCTGATGCGGGAGGCTGAAAACATCAATGAAGATGATCCCCGGCAAATGGCCGACTTGATGCGCAAGTTTACCGAAAAGACAGGAATATCCCTTGGAGAGCAGATGGAGGAGGCTCTGGCGCGCATGGAGGCAGGGGAGGATCCTGACCAGATTGAACAGGAGATGGGTGATCTGCTCGATGGTGATGACGCCTTTTCCCTGGACGGTATGAAGAAAAAACTGCGGGGAACTCGAAAAACTCCGCGCCGTGACGAGAAGCTCTACGAGATGTAACCCCGGAAGATACCTGATTTGTCCGTCCGAAACAGGTCCGGTACCTTTTCAGAGGATGATCTCGTAATGTTTCATCTTTTCCCACAGATTCTTCCTGCTGATGCCGAGCAGCTCGGCGGCTTTTGTTCTGTTGCCCCCGGTACGGGCGAGTGCGCTTAAAAGACATCGTTTTTCCGTCTGGGCCAGGGCTTCGCTGAGGATAACCGGACCCTCGAACGGTTCAGCATCGTCATTGGCCGAATGCAGGTCCGCCGGCAGGTCCGCCGGGGTTATCACCGGGTTCGGGGCCAGGACAGAAGCCCGTTCGATGATGTTTTTCAGCTCCCGGACATTGCCGGGGAAATCATACTCCAGCATGCAGGCCATGGCCTCTGGAGACAGCTTCATGGTTATCCCCCGTTTCTGGCTGAATTCCGCCAGGAAATGGTCGACAAGTATGGGGATATCTTCTCTCCGCTCGCGCAGGGGCGGCATGGTCACCGGAATGACCCGAAGGCGGTAATACAGATCCTGCCGGAAGCGGCCCTCCTTCACTTCCACCCCCAGATCCTTGGCCGTAGCGCATATGAGCCGCACATCCACCTTGATGGTCCTGGTACCTCCCACCCGTTCGCACTCTCCCTCCTGGATCACTCTGAGCAGCTTGGCCTGTAGCGGAAGGGGCAGATCTCCGATTTCATCGAGCAGCAAAGTCCCTCCGTCCGCCAGTTCAAACTTGCCCGGTTTTCTGTTGTGGGCGCCGGTGAAGGCTCCGCGTTCGTGGCCAAAGAGCTCGGATTCGATCAATCCTTCCGGGATGGCCGCGCAGTTGATCCGGACATAGGGTTTGCTGGCCCGGGTGCTGGAGCGATGGATTGCAGCCGCGGCCAGCTCCTTGCCCGTACCTGATTCACCTGTAACAAGCACAGTGGAGTCGGTGGACGCCACCTGACTGATTATCTTATAGACCTTCTTGATCGCCGGGCTCTCGCCAATGATATGCTTTCGGGCCAGGAAGCAGTTCTCTTCCAGAGATGCACATTTTGCCTTGACCGACTGCATTTCCAAGACCCGCTTGATGCGGATCACCAGGTCATCCATGTTGAACGGCTTGAGGATGTAATCCACGGCCCCTTTTTTCATGCAGCTGACCGCATCATCCACGCTGCCATAGGCTGTCATCATTATAATATCAGGGGGCGGGCTCAGCTGGCGCACTTGTTCCAGTAGTTCCACCCCGGAAAGTCCGGGCATGCGGATATCCGAGAGCACCAGGTGGTAGTTGTTGTGTTCAAGGCATTTTTTGGCCTTCAGTCCGTCCTCCACTGCATCCACGGTCCAGCCTTCCCGGCGCAGTCGGTCCTCCACCGTGATACGCATTATTTCATCATCTTCGGCAAGCAGTATTCTCGGCATACGTTATGTTTCCTGGGTGTTGGATTGGTGTTCTCTTGAATGTGGGCAGGATAGTTTTATGGGCAGATAGATGGTAAACCGGCTGCCGCGGCCCGGTTCGGATTCCACCTCGATATGGCCGCCAAACTGCTGAACCAGGGAGTCGGTGACCGCCAGCCCCAGGCCGGTTCCTTCTCCTACCTCCTTGGTGGTGAAAAACGGATCAAAAATCTTGTCGATGATTTCTTCAGGGATACCGGAACCGGTATCGGTGAAGACCAGTACCAGGTCGTCGTCTGTCCGGTAGGAGGTGATACTCAACGTGCCCCCGTCGTGCATGGCCTGAATGGCGTTGAGGCAGATGTTCATGACAATCTGTTTGGCGGCCTCGGTGTCGATGCAGTAGGCCTCGTCGAGCTGGAGGTCCAGTTCCACGTTTATGTTTTTCAGCTTGTACTCCAGCAGTTCCAGGCATTCCCGGATGATTTCGTCAATGCTGGCCCGCATGAGCTGCAGCGGTTCGCTTCGCCCGTAGTTGAGGAGTTGGCGCATGGTGTGTTCGATCCGGTGCAACCCCTTGTCGATGAGCGGCAGGTAGCGGTCGTGCAGATCCCTGTTGTCGGGTTCCTCACGAATGGTACGGATACAGTTGAGCATCCCTCCCAGGGGGTTGTTGATCTCATGAGCGATACCAGCGGTCAGCTGGCCAAGAGCGGCCAGCTTTTCACTGCGGAAGGCCTGTTTTCTGGCCTGTTCCAGGTCCTCCACAGAGCGTTTATGGCGTTCGCAGAGATTGAAAAACCGGCGGGACAGAAAACCGATTTCATCTTTGGTGTCCGGCAGTTTGAACGTATCCGGGTCTTTTTCCGGGAATTTATCCATGGCATCGGCCAGTTGATTGATGGGTCTGACGACCAGGTTGTTGAACAGCAAGTAGAGCACCATGGCCACAGAGCAGACCGACAGGAGGCCGAAGATGATAATGGACTGGTTGTTATGTCTGATGGCCTCGTCGGCCCAGTTGATGGGGATGGAGATGGACAGGGCCCCCCGGATGTCACCGACCCTGTAACCTTGCTCCGCATGGCAGGAAAGGCAGGAAGATTTGACCTCCAGCGGGGTCACGTAGCGCAGGATCCGGCCATTGTCTCCTTCTATGATTTTGATAATCTCCGGTACACCTTCTTCGAGCAGGAGGAGGCTGGAACGCTCAAAATCATCGGGCTCATTGGCCGGGTTGATCGGCTTGAGGCTGGTGACTCTGAACCAGCAGAAGCCGGAGCGACTTGCATATTCGGATAGTTCACGGGTGACCATGGCGGGATTTCTCTTGACGAGGATGGTTCCGTCTTTGGCCTGCAGTGTAGGATTGGGCAGGAAGGGGTTGGCATGGTCCTGCTTTGTCTTGACAATGAACAGACCCCTGTGATCAGCCACCCATTGTCTGGTCAGCAGAATCTGCTGGCGCAGCATCCGGGCCTCCTGACAGGCCTGGTTGATAACCAACCTGTTCTGGAGAATGGATGTGTAGATCAGCAGCAGGCCGTAGGACGCCGTCAGAATGGCACCGATGGCCAGGATGAATTTAGATCGAAGTTTCATGGGTGTTGTACGTCTGGCTTTGAATTCTTCCCATGATGTATTGTACCCGACCAGTCTTACCATGCAACCGGGTAGTGTTGAAAGAGTGTGGCGCTATCAGAAAAAATGTTACCTGGCGGTATCATTTTTGCGCCATGACTGTTACCTCCTGGTAATGGTGGGTTGTGTCGGTAGTGAATATCTATGTAAAATTAGCATGTTGTTAGACTGGAATATTCTTTGCTATAATTCTTTGCAGTACACCATAAGACAATCTGGAAAATTTTAAAGGGTACTGTACTGATTCTCGTTCGACAGTATTTGTTTCCAAGAGCCATTGAAAAAGCTCTTCGCCACCAGGGAGACATGGACGCGTGCAGTGTGAAGAAGGGGGGAAAAACCACCTGACAGGAACCCTGATTTGCCTGTTTGTCTGGGTCATGGGTGGGGGTGTGACTGTCGTGATCTTTTCGGGCTTTGTCTTGAACTTTGGTAACCGGGCCTCCTTTTGCGGGAGTTGCCATGTCATGAAACCTTTTGTGATGTCCTGGCAGGAGGATGTGCATGGCGGGCAGAACCGGACAGGCAGCGTGGCCCATTGCAACCAGTGTCATCTGCCCATCGACAACCTGCTGTCTTTACTGAAGAGCAAGATTGCCTCCGGTGTACGGATGACAGTGAATAACCTCTTCATCGAGGGCAGGAATTATGACTGGGCCGGCAATGCCCGGGAGAACCGCAATCGTTTCGTCCATGATTCCGGATGTATGGATTGTCATGGGGAACTTGAGCCGCCTGGGTTGTCCGAGGCAGGCGTCCAGGCCCACCGGCAGTACCTGACCGGTCGCCGGGAGAGCAGCTGTACCGGATGCCATCCCAGGGTCGGGCACCGGAACGGGCTCAGTTCGGCAGAGAAGTTTTTTTATTTGCATAAGGGAGGTTGAGCACTCTCTGCGGGGAACCATTTGAAAATCACTCAGTTCAGGTTCGAACTTTTGTGTAGAGTCGTCAGTGCTTCCGGTCATGCCGGGAGGAATCGCCGGCTCTGCCTATAAGCCAGGAAACGGGCGTAAGACCAGCGGAGGGGGCTGCCCGGAAGAAGAAAATCTTCAGGAGGTGAACCGTGAAGAGACAAATGTTCGTGACGTGTTGTGTCATGGTGTTTCTTGGCATGATGGTCTGGGGGGCATCCCCCGGGTCAGCAGAAGACAAACCGGTCAATGGTCATCCAGAGCTGAGTGAGAATGAGATGTATGTTGCCTGCGCTGACTGCCATCAGGAGGCAACACCCGATGTCTACAAAGAGTGGTATGGTTCAGCCCATGGCATCGCCATGGTGAAATGCTACCAGTGCCATGGAACCTTTGAAACATTCCGTCTGACGCCATCCAGGGAGGACTGTGCGGTCTGCCATGCCAAAATGCTGGAGAAATGTCCCAAGGATAAAGACTGCTGGAAATGCCACAGTCCGCATACGTTTAAGGCCAGGTAGAAGCAGCCAATCACGCTCAGACAGTTTGCAGGGAGGAGATATTCATGGCTCAGACAAGAAGAGATTTTCTCAAAAAAACAGCAGCTCTTTCCGCTGCGTCGTATGTGGGGATGAACCTGCCTCTGGACAGGAGTTCCGTGGCCTTGGCCGAAGAAGGCATTCAGTGGCATCGCGGGTCCTGCAGGCTTTGCGGGGTGGGTTGCCGGGTTGAACTGGGAGTTAAAAACGGTCAGCCGGCCGGATTACGCGGCGTGGCCAAGGCCAGGACCAACTTTGGTTATGTGTGCATGAAGGGCATGCATTTCTGGAAGTGCATGCGCCATGCCGACCGCTTGACAAAACCACTGTACCGCGAGAAGAAAACCGATAACTTCCGTGAGATATCCTGGGACAAGGCTCTGGATATCGCGGCAAGCAAATTTGCCGAAGCCGTCACCGCCCATGGTAATGATTCCGTGGCCTATTACGGTTCCGGCCAGGCTTTGACTGAAGAGACCTACCTGTTCCAGAAGGTGATGCGGGGCGGGCTGCAGACCAACAACGTGGAGGGTAATCCGCGGTTGTGCATGGCCTCGGCTGTGGGCGGCTACCTGACCTCGTTCGGGGCCGATGAGCCCATCGGCGGTTATGCTGACCTGGAAAAGGCGTACTGTTTCTTCATTATCGGTTCCAATACCGCCGAGGCCCATCCGGTCCTCTTTCGTCGAATCATGCGCCGTAAACTTGACAATCCCGAAGTCAAGGTGATCAATGCCGACCCCCGCCTGTCGCAGACCTCGAGAATCGCCGACAAGCACCTGCAGTTCAAGCCGGGTACCGACCTGGCCCTGCTTAATGCCATGGCGTATGTGATCATCGAGGAAAAACTCTATGACCGGTCCTTTTTTTCCACCTACGCCACTTTCCGCAAAGGTAAGGAAAAAAAGGAAGTTTCTTTTGAAGAGTACAAAAAATTTGTCGCCGATTATCCGCCGGAAAAGGCAGCCCGCATCATGGGCGGCAAGGTGACGGCCGATGATATACGCGTAGTTGCCCGCTGGTTCGCCACCTCCAGGGGTACGGTTTCCCTGTGGACCATGGGCATCAACCAGCGCAAAAGAGGGGTATGGGCCAACAACCTGATCCATAATCTCCATATCCTCACCGGCCAGCTGCTCAAGCCCGGTGCCGACTCCCTGTCGCTCACCGGTCAGCCCAATGCCTGCGGCGGCGTCCGTGAAGGCGGCGGTCTGTGCCATATTCTGCCCGGCCACCGGCTGGTCAAGAAGGAAAAACTGCGTAACCAGGTGGAGGAGGCCTGGGGTATTCCCAAGGGTCGGATTCCGCCCAAGCCCGGCTATCATACCATGGCCATGTTCTCGGCCGTCAATGCCGGCAAAATCAAGGCAATCTGGATCAACTGCACCTCCCCTGCCCAGAGTCTGCCCAACTGCAATCTGTACAATAAGGGACTGGCCCGTGAGGATGTCTTCATCGTCTGCACGGATATCTTCCCAACCCGGACCACAGAGTACGCCAACTTGATCCTGCCCACGGCTTTCCATTTCGAGAAAACCGGGGTCTACGGCTGCACGGAAAGGCGCTCTCAGTTGACCAGGAAGGCCATTGATCCGCCCGGCGACGCCAAACCCGAGGTCTGGATCGTACGTGAATGGGCCAGGAAACTGGCCGGCAAACTGAACGATCCGGTCATTGCCCAATGCATCAGTCCTTTTGAAGGACTGGATGAGGAATATGATCTTCCCAGGGCCATCTGGGATGAATATACCCAAAAATTGACCAAGCATCGGGATAATGATTTGAGGGGTGCGACATATGAAGTGCTGGAGCAGATGTACGATGGTGTCCAGTGGCCGGCCCCGACGAAGGAGTACGCGTTGAAGGGCGGTACAGTCAAAAAATTTGTCCGTGGCATGGATCCCATGGCAGACAGCGAGGCTACCAGTGATCTGCCCTACCAGTTCTACGGCCCGGCCCACAAGGACCGGAAACTCTGGGTGTGGCTGCGGCCGCAGGCGGATCCTGAGGAGGTGCCGGATGCCGAATATCCGTTCTATCTTTCCACCGGACGGATTATCGATCACTGGCATACCATGTCCATGACCGGACGGGTACCCGAGTTGCTGAGAGCCAATCCCTACGCCTACGTTGAGATTAACCCAAACGATGCGAAGAAGCTTGGTATCAAGCCCGGTGACATGGTGGAGGTTCGGTCCCGTCGTGGGGTGAACGTGCTGCCGGCCAAGGTGTACGAAGGCCCCATCGAGGGAATGGTCTTTGTCTACTGGCACGATCAGCATCCGGAACGGATGATCAATAAGGTGACCAAGGATGCCTATGATCCCGGCTCCAAAGAACCCGAATTTAAGATCTGCGCGGTCAAGGTGAAACGTGTTTCCGGGCCTGTGCCTTTGAAACCGTTGATTGTATAAAAAGATTTTTATTTTCATGTTGAAGAATTAGCGCCGGGGGTGGGAAACTGCCCCCATTCTCTGATTACCGGGACCGGATACCGGAGTGTCGATATGTTTGCCGCTTTCCTGCCAAAAGCGCGGACTTCTCCTTCTTTACCTGTTTGTTGCCTCTTCCGAAGATCGGCACAGACGGTATCCGGTCCCGGTAATCAGGGATCAGGTATGGGTTGTGCAGTCACATGCCTTTGTTTTTTCCGTTGTTTCTTCAGGGCTGATGGCCGCTGACGGCAGATTATGGAAAAGGACCGACTATGCCTATTGGTGGAGTGGTGATATCGACACGGCCGGAAGACCGGGATCAGACTCTGGAGACATTGAACCAGATGAGTCAGGTCGAGGTCTATGGAGCTGATGAAAAGGGCAATATTGTGGTCGTTCTCGAGAGTACGTCTACTGATGCTATGGAAAAGATGATGCGGAGCATCGAGAAGGTGGAAACCGTGCTCAGTGTAGGGCTGACCTACCTCAACATCGAGGATGAAGCCGAAAAAATCGCTCTGGGCGAGTATGTGCCTCAGATATTTGGCCGCCGACGGGACGAAAAGGGATAAGGCATGTGAAGCGTCGCGGTTTTCTCAAGCTGACGGGCGTGGTGACGGCCACTGCGCTGCTCTCTGGCAGCATCAAGGCCTCGGCTTCTCTTCTACGTTCACCTGTCACTACCAACAGACTGCGTCCTCCGGGGGCCGTGCCGGAAGAGATTTTCGCCGGCAAATGTCTGCGCTGCGGCCGCTGCGTGGAGGTCTGCCCCTATCACTGTATCGAACTCCTGGATATCCGTCATGGCCTCCATGCGGGAACCCCCTTGATTGCGGTGGAGAAAATCCCCTGCTATCTCTGTATGAAATGTGTGGATGTGTGTCCCACCGGCACCCTGCAGCGGGTGGAAATGGCCGAGACCAGAATGGGGCTTGCGGTCATCAATCAATTTACCTGTGCGGCCTGGAACGGAATGACATTGTGCCGGACCTGTTATGACAAATGTCCGTTCAAGAACGAGGCAATCCGGCTGGAGTCGCTCAAACCGGTGGTAGACGAAGAGGTCTGTACGGGTTGTGGTCTCTGTGTCAATGCCTGTCCGGTGACCGGTGTTGACGGTCTGAAGGGGGTCAATGTGGAGCCCCTGTATTCCGGAGACAAGGTGAAATACTGATGACTGGAGACCGGGGGAAGGGACAGGGTCGCAGACGACGCTACAACACCCTGCGTTTTGCGGTTTTATCGGCAGCCTTTCTTGTTGTCCTGATCAATCCTTTTCTCAACTATTATAAATCAATAACCCTGATCCAGGGATGGTATCAATCCCTTGGTGTCGGTGAGCTCTGGTTTGTCTCGCCTCTTGAAGGACTGGAAAGTATCCTGGTCACAAAAAAACTCTACCTTCCGGCCCTCGTTGGTATGCTGCCGCCGGTCCTGCTGGCCCTGCTGCTTGGGCGGGTGTTTTGCAGCTGGATCTGTCCGATCAATTTTTTCGGAGAACTGTTCGACCGGCTGCGACGGTTGATCTCCAGAAAAAAAGATCTTCATGACCGGCTGGTTCTGGCCCGGAGACTTCTGTGGTTTGCCTTGATCGGCGAGTTTTTGTTGTCCATGATCCTGGGGGTGCCTGTTTTTGTCATCATGTCACCTCCTGGACTGGTGGGTCGTGAGATCATGATGGCGGTGTTTTTTCATAAACTGGCCCTCGAGGGGGTGGTACTGGTGGCAGTGCTCCTGCTTGAACTCCTGACCCGTCGATTCTATTGCCGTTATTTTTGTCCCCTGGGCGGTCTTCTCGCCCTGATCGGTGCACGGCGTCGGCTGCTTGTCGATCAGAAGGTGGAGGCCTGCGTCCAGTGTGGCCTCTGTGAGTACGCCTGTCCCCTTGGTCTCAATCCCGGTCTTGGTGAGGGCCGGTCTGTCTACTGCTGGAACTGCGGGGCCTGTGTAGACTCCTGCCGGACAGGAGCGCTGGATTTTACCTGGCGCGTGCGATAGTTGTCCGTACGGTCTTGCAGTTCTCCTTGATTTTCCCCGGGTAACACTCCTGTTTTCTTGCCCATCTGCCATTCCTCGGTTCGCAGGCTTTTTCTCCGGTCGGTTCAGCCCGGGTATTTTTTCGGTGAAAAAACAGACCACGTGTGGGTAGGAGTGCCAATGGTAGTTCTGTACATTTTTCCTCTGATTTTCTACAATGGCCGGAATATACGGAGGAAGAACCGTTACTGTCACCCACGCTTTATTGAGGACTGGTCGCTTATGGCTTATTTTGCCCGGAATATTTTCATTTTCTTTATCTTTATCTTTGTGCTCGGCACCCTTTTTATCTTTTGGCGGGCTGAACATAAGACAGCCCTGCCTACCCAGAGTTACACGGATTTTCTGGAGAATCTGCACCGGGATCGGATCGCAGCGGTGCAGATTCGCGGCAATACTCTGGTGGTGACCAGTAATGATGGTCGGCGCTATACGACAATCGCGCCGGATATATCGTCCCTGGTCCCGAAGCTGGAGGGCCGGAGAATCCGGGTCACGGTCAGTCGTGACAATACCCAGTTGATCTGGTTCACCGTCCTTTTTTCTGTGGCCTTGATCGTGGTTCTTCTTGTCTGGGCCGCTAACCTGAAAAGACAGGAGAAAAATGCTGAAGATGAGCACTTTGCCAGTGAAAAGATGATCCGTTTCACCCAGGAGAACCGCGTTACCTTTGACGATGTGGCCGGAATCTCCTCAGCCAAGGAAGAGCTGGTGGAGGTGATCGAGTTTTTGAAGAACCCCGAGCCGTTCAAGGAGGTTGGTGCCACCATTCCCAGGGGGATACTCCTTCAGGGGCCACCTGGGACCGGCAAGACGTTACTGGCCAAGGCCATAGCCGGCGAGGCCGGAGTACCATTTTTCAGCTTTTCCGGCTCTGATTTTGTCGAGATGTTTGTCGGGGTTGGGGCCTCCAGGGTTAGGGACCTCTTCCGGGAGGCTAAAAAGAATGCTCCGTGTATTGTGTTTATCGACGAGATCGATGCGGTGGGGGGGAGTCGGACCGCCGCCGGAGTGGCGGGAGGGACCGATGAGCGGGCCCAGACTCTCAATGCCCTGCTGGTGGAGATGGATGGCTTTGGTACCGATGATACGGTCCTGGTTCTGGCGGCAACCAACCGGCCCGATATCCTTGATCCAGCCCTGCTCAGACCGGGACGGTTTGACCGCCAGATCACCATCCTGCCACCCGATGTCAAGGGACGGGAAAAAATTCTCGAGGTCCATACCAGGAAGGTGAAGCTCGGATCGGATATCAATCTCAAGCGAATTGCCCAGACGACCCCGGGCTTCACCGGGGCGGAACTGCATAACCTGGTCAACGAGGCGGCCCTGCTGACGGCCAGGAAGCGACAGCAGTACATTACCATGGAGGACTTCGATGAGGCCCGGGACCGGATTCTCATGGGGGTGGAGCGCAAGGGGATGGTCTTTTCAGAAAAAGATCGCAAGATCCTGGCCTTTCATGAGGCGGGCCATGCCATTGTCGCAAAAAGGATGCCCGAAGCCGATCCCCTGGTTAAGATCACCATTATTCCCCGGGGCAGGGCACTTGGCCAGACCCAGCAGTTGCCCTTAAGCGATAGGCACGCCTATTCCAGGGAATACCTGCTCGACAAGATCACCATATTCATGGGTGGCCGGGCCGCAGAGGAGATTATCTTCGGCGAGCTAAGCACCGGGGCCCAGGATGACCTCCTACAGTCTACGGAAATCGCCACCTCCATGATATGCAAGTGGGGTATGGGCAACACTCTGGCACCACGGGCGTATGTGCGGGAGGGGGGGAGCTTCCTGGGAGATCCCATGGCCATGCTCCTGCATAGTGACGAGACGGAACGGCGGATCGATCAGGAGATAAACGGCATCCTCCAGCAATGTTACCAGAAGGCCCGGGATATCCTGACCGAAAACAGGGACTATCTCAACCAGGTGGCCGAAGTTCTGCTCAAGGAGGAAACCCTTGATGATGAGGAGCTTGATATTATTTTTGAGTGCACTTCTCAGAAAGCAGACGAGGAGAAGAATATATCCTGCCAGGCATAATGATTATTTGGAACCGGTATCTAGTCGTCCTGGTGTACTCAATATTAAGGAAAGATTGTATGTGGTCTCAGGGTGCCCTGAGATCGCTTTTGTTCTGGTTGCGCTGGGGATGCGCTGAAATGGGGAGTCAGGTTAAAAAAACTGCCCGCTGCGGTATGCAACGGGCAGTTTTTTTGTTTCCTGGTCAGGTTTGAGGGTGGACTCTATTTTTCATCAACAGAGAGGCGGTCGGGCCGCAGGAGCAGCTCGCCAAGGATAAAGAGAGTGAAGACCAGAAAGAAACCTCCTGCCAGCATCATGTATTCGTGCAGGGACGGGGTGTAGCTGTAATACTTCGGCAGGCCCACGATATTGTACTGGGCGAAATGGGGCACGAGCTGTCCGGCCATGATCAGGTCATAGACTCCGATGAACTGTCCGGCCAGGCCGATAATGGCGGCTGCGAACAGGGCATTGATGTCTGTCTTTTTGCGGCTGATAACCAGAATGGCCAGCGGAATTACAAAGGCCATGGCAACTTCACCAACCCAGAAATTACCGGCAAAACGGCCATTCAGAAGAAGATCCATGGCATCGGGGTTCGAAACCGCTTCACCGGCATAACCGGCCATTATCTTGGCAGCGGTGAACAAGCCGTAGATCATGAGCAGGACGATGGTAAGCTTGCTTGTGGCGGACAGGGCGGTTTTTGTCTCATCACTGGGTTCGTTGCCGCTTATTTTGGAAGCTGCCCAGTTGAAGAAGAAAATTCCAAAACAGGCCAGCAGGCCGGCAAAAGTCAGAAAGTAGATGGGCATGTACTGGTCCGGCCAGAAGGCGCGTGCCCCGAGAATGCTCATGTCTTCCTTCATGTTGAGGATTGCGGCAAGGCAGGCCAGCAGTGCCACCAGGCCGACTCGGGATGCGGCCTTGACCTTGCCACGGTTAAGAAGGATGAGGTTGAATATGAGCAGCATCAGGTACATGGAATAAATGGAAGTCTTCCACCAGATGTTGGATTCCGGATGGGGGGAAAGAAGAGCCCATATCTGGACCCGCCACGGATTCTCCAGCTCAAGAGAGATGCTCATCAGTCCGGCGGCAATGGTAATCGCGGCTAAGAACAGGGTTCTGCCAACAATGGGTTTGAACGCCTTGATACCGAAAACCTGGCCCAGGGAGGCAATGATGCACAGTCCGGTGGAGAAAGTTGCAAAAAAAACATAGCCGGCAATCAGGATACCCCAGGGTACCTCGCGGGATGTGCCAAGGGCATGGTGGTGACCTATGTAAAGCGCATGGCCGGCGAAAAGTATTCCGGTTACGGCAATGGAAGCGCACGCAACGAGAATGATAAAAACCGGAAACGGGATCTCTATCCCCGCAATACCAATTTTGTTGTCCATGGATTGAACATTGTCCATTGATTCCTCCTCCTTGGGTTACCTGTTGTACATGTGAATAATTTTGTGGTTCTTTAACTTAAATGTGTAGCTGGACCCTGACAGGGAGTGCCGGTATGCGTTTGCCAAAGCTGCCGGCAAAGAGATCCCTGTGGACAGGGACAGCGATATTGTTCATCGTTGTTTCTCCTGGAGTATCAGGCCGATCTGTTCACCGGACATCATGATACTGCGGAGGATTCGTACTTCTTCGGGATTGTTTTCCCGTTGAGAGTTGTTATCCAGCAGCAACTGGGTATAGTTGATGATGGCGTTGAGTTGATTGTTCAGGACATTCATCTCGTGGGGTGAATAGACATTTCCTTCGCCAGGGTGATCCGGCCCACTTCTGAACAAAAGAAAATTCAGCCGCTCGGTCAGATCCTTGAGCTCCTGACAGGCTCCTGGTGTTAGAACCAACTCCTGGTCCCGATCTGACTCATGCACCTGCCTTGAGAGATCCAGGAGGGGGAGCAGAGCCTTGCGGTACAGGAAGACGAGAAGCAGGCTGATAGCTCCTGTAATCAGCGCCAGGGTGCCTATGATCAGGTTCTGGAACCGCACCAGGTTACTTTTCATCTGGCCGATCAGGACCCTGTCAAACTGCATCAGCTGGTCGGACATGGACCGAAGCCTGTCGTGCAGTTTGAGGGCCGGGGTTATCTTATCCTCCTCATTTGCCATCTGCCGGGCCAGGAGAGCAATTTCACCTATGCCAACCTTATCGATGAGTGCCAGTTTGTATTGGGTCGGTATCAGTTGATGATCCAGGAGCCTTGAAAAATCGCTGTTAAGGGCTTCGATTTTATTCTCGAACCCCTCAAGCTGGCTCCATTTTCTTTCCAGTATCGCCCGGGTGAGATACTCCCTGAGCGAGGAGAAACGAAAGACAACTTTTTCTCCCTGGTCAATAATTTCATTATACTGGGCTGTGAGCCTGTACTGCAGAAGGGCCATGATGATGACCACTGAGAGCAGTACGGTTATACCGCATAACGCGGAATACAGTATCTTCCGTGTGGAGACCGGGGAGCGTGACGAAGAACCACCTTGTCCAGTTGCGGCACCGGACAGGGTGCTGCTGCCCGGTGCCTTGCTGGACGGTTGCTGGCTGCCATCACCATACAGAGTCCGTTGTTCCTTGATACCTGTCACCCTTTCTGTAAACACAGGACATTGCGGAGTGGTTTCTGCTCCCCTACATTCCACTGACAGCTTTGAACCAGCTGCCAATCAGAGACAGGGGGCCACCGGCACTGATCATGCCGCCAATAAAGCAGGCCAGTCCCCAGAGGCCGATAAGGGCCGCGCCGATACCGACTGCGTAGACACCGACTTTTGATATTTCAGATGCCGGGGTGATATCCTTTGCCTGGACGCCAGTCTGAGTACGTGTTTTTGTATTTGCTGTCTTGGCCATGATGTTCCTCCTTTTATTGTGAAGAGATGCTTTGTGTCAATTGTTTTGTTGCTACGTCGTAGTACCTGTTTCTTAAAGTCCGCTCACGGCATGGAACCAGCCGTCCAGCAGCCCGGTGGCTTCGGTGCCGGCCACAATGCCGCCAATGATGCAGGCCAGTGCCCAGGCGCCGATGAGACCGGCAAACATGCCGAGAACACCCATGGTCAGTCTGTTGGCTTCTGTCTCCATTGCCGCGGGACGGGCCAGCGTTTTTCCTTTTTTTTCTTCAATTATGGATTCTTGATTCATCACCTTTCTGCCCTCCTGGTGTATATCTGATCCTGTCCGTCTTTCCATAGGTTGTCAGTGTGTTGCGTTTGCCCCTTATATTGCAAGCGGGGGGCCAGATTGCAGGCAGAGAGGATTTTTTAATGTGTCTCGCTGGTAACTATTTGAAACCGTAGTGTAATTT
>NZ_JBPMMS010000041.1:0-3063 GCF_054025815.1 Desulfolithobacter sp.
TTGGTTTTACAGGCAATGATGTTGCGTAGCCTGGAGGAATGTACAAGAGTATGTATGGGGCGGCGCAAGGCTTGTTCCTTTCAAACAGAAAGCAGGCGGATGAAGCGAGGGTTATTTTTGGGGAGAACGTGACCGATGGATGATGACCGGACCACTGATAATTATGGGGATTTTCAAAACATCAGGGTAGCGATTGTCGGGGGCGGCGCCGGGTGTCGGGATGTGCTTGCGCTGTTGCTGTCCACCCCGTTGCGCCACCTGAGAATCAAGGTTGTCGGGGTGGCGGATATCCATAAGGATGCTCCGGGCCTGTGTTTTGCCAGGGAGCATGGTATCCCGACGACCGATGATTTCAGAGATTTTTTCAGAGAAGGGGATAATGGGCAAACCAAACCGCCGGACCTGGTCATTGAGCTCACCGGCAGCGACGAGGTACTCCGGCAGATTTTTGCGGTCAAGCCCGAGTCGGTCAAGGTGCTGGACCATGTTGCGGCTCGTCTGTTCTGGGAATTGATCGAGCTGCAGAATGAAAAACGTGCCATGGAAGAGCATCTGGCAAAGTCAGAAAAGATGGCGAGCGTGGCCCAGATAGCCTTCCGGCTGGTCCACGAAATGCGCAATCCGCTGATGATTGTCGGTGGCAGTATCCGGCGCCTGATGCTTGATCCGATGACACCGCATCCGATTCGAAAACAGCTGTGCCGGATTGTCGATAACGTGGGAAAAATGGAACACTCCATTGCCGATATATGCGCCCTTGCCGGTCCCCTGCATCCCCATTATGAGCGGGCTGAACTCACCGATATTCTGAATGAATGGTGCCGGAGTGTCTCGCGGGACGCCAGGCATCACGGGGTAACCATCAATTATCTTATCGATGAAGCCCTGCCGTCCCTGGTCATGGACAAGGGATTGATTCATCAGGTTTTAAGCGAGGTGACGGAAAAGGTCCTGGAACGTATGACCAGGATCCATGGCAATATCGAGATTGGAGCGAAAAGAGAAAACAACCACGTTGTCATAACGGTGCGGGAGGTACTTCCGGTCGCCAGGGATGATTCGTCGTCATACCAGGGGGCCGGGTACATACCCACCCAGATTGATTACTGGGTGGATGTGTGTCGCAAGATCATCTATGACCATAAGGGTGATTTTCAGATCCGCCAGATGGATGATGGGGGTGTCATGTTTGTCATAACGCTCCCCATCAGTTCTGCTGAGCATGGTGCAGGGGAGAAAGAGCGTTCCGGCAGGGTGTGAATTTCTGCCGCTGAAATATATCAGTCCGGCCGGATTTCCACTTTGTCCTTCAGGAAGTTTTTTACTTCACCGATGCCCACTTCCTTCCGGTGAAAGATGCCGGCGGCAAGGGCGGCTTCCGCCCCGGTTTCGGTGAAAACTTCGAGAAAATGACCGGCACTGCCGGCACCGCTCGAGGCAATGACCGGGATGGTGACAGCGTTTTTCACTGCCCCTATCAGTTCCAGGTCAAATCCGGAGTTGGTGCCGTCCCGATCAATGCAGTTGAGCAGGATTTCTCCGGCGCCAAGCTCTTCACAGGTCCTGGCCAGAGTCACTGCGTCCAGGTTCCGTCCTTCCCGGCCGCCCTTGATGGTGCACTGGTACCAGCAGTACTGTTCCCCGTTTGGACCCGGCAGTCTGGTTTTGATGACGTGGTGGTCTGGTGCCTCGTCCGGGGAGGCGACGTAGACCCGCCGCGGATCCACCGAAATCACTACAGCCTGGTTGCCGTAGACTCTTGATATCTGCTCTATGGAACTCATACCCGTGGCCCTTCCGGTTTTCAGGACTTCCTCGACGATCAGGACCGCGTCGCTGCCAATGGAGATCTTGTCGGCGCCGGAACGGAAGTATTCCGAGGCCACTTCCAGGGCGGAATAGAAGGTTCCGTTACGATCGGTGAAGTCGCGGATGCCGCCGCCAATGGTCAGCGGTACGAACACGTTCTCCGAGGTCCGCTGCAGCACCTCCAGCATGGGCATGTCGCTGAGCGGAAAATCCCGGAACCCGGTGATATTTAAAAAGGTGATCTCGTCGGCGCCCTCCTCGTAGTAGCGCCTGGCCAGTTCCACCGGTTTTCCCAGGTTGCGGACATCCCCGTCTTCGCGCACGTCATACTGGTCGCCCTTGGTGACCACCAGGTCACCGTGGTCGTTGGCACGCACGTCCAGGCAGGCAATGATCCGTTTGGCCAGTCGGGTCGGCTCGGACTCTGAGCGGAGGGTGATCATCTCCCTGCTGCTGTCGAGAAAGTTACCCAGGACCGTGAGCCCGGCCCGGCCGCTTTTTTCCGGATGAAACTGGGTAGCCATGACCTCGCCCATCTGGATGGCACTGGTGTATTCGATCCCATAATTCGTGGTGGTCAGAATGCAGCCCGGATCTTCGGGGGCCACGTAATAGGAGTGGACAAAATAGAACTTCTCATCGCCCTTCAGGCCGGCAAAGAGCCGCGAAGGCTGCTGCGCCTTGATGCCGTTCCAGCCGATATGCGGTACGGCCAGATCCACGGCAAACCGTCTTACCCGGCCGGGAATAATCCCGAGCCCGCGAATCCCGGGGGTCTCTTCGCTCTCCTTGAACAGGGCCTGGAGCCCCAGGCAGATGCCGAGAAAGGGTTTTCCGGCCCGCAAATGGGCCTGCAGCGGTTCGACAAATCCCTTGGCATGGAGATTTTCCATCATGGCACCGAAGCTGCCCACCCCGGGAAAGACCAGCCTCTCGGCCCTTGAAATATCCTCGGCCGTGGTCACGGGTTGGACGGTTTCCCCCAGTTTCTCTATGGCGTTGATGACCGAGCGTACATTGCCGGCTCCGTAATCGAGTAATGCTATCATGGACGTTTTTTGCTGTATGGGTTACGTTCCAGGCCATTGAGGCCAAACCGTTCGTTTTCTTCCTCCGGGACAAGAATCTGTAACCCTAAAACCTTACGCCTGAAACTTCAAATCAATTTTGTCACCATGCAGGCCATGCTCCTGGCGGCCGGGTTCGGTACCCGGTTGCGTCCCTACACCCTGATCCGTCCCAAGCCGCTTTTTC